>JAKSSZ010000131.1 GCA_024402835.1 Alphaproteobacteria bacterium
ATTTCATCTGTGACTGGAATTATTGAATATATAGACTATTTAGAATGGATAGAAAACAGAAGATGGAATATTCATACAAAATTTGGAACGACCATATTATTGCCAGCCATCGGTTTTGATGAAGCTATATCTAAAATCAATAAATTAAATAAATCTGGTAAACTATTATCCAGAAAAATAACAGTTTTAGATTTACGAGACGAAAAGCGTATATTGGTTATACCGAACAAATGAATTTAACAAACTCATCTTTTTTGTGTTTAGATATTGGAACCTATGCGGTTTATGGTATCGGCAATATCATCAAAGAAGCGCGTATAATAAAATCTTTTCAATATTCCGTAAAAAGTAAAGATACCGTATTTGCCATAAAATCTGTGGTCGATGAAATAGAAAAACAATTAAAAACACACTTTGATTCGGCTTTTGTTACAGCGAATTTTGGGGAGGCAAAATACATAAGACACACCCAAGAAACCAATTGGAACACAGAACATTTAATAAATTCAACAGACTTGCGCAGTCAAATTTCTAAAATAAAAACACCAGAAGATTTTTATGCTTTACATATTATACCTATGGTATACGGAACGCCGACACAGCCACACATGAAAATAAATAATCTGCCAATAAATCATATAGACACCTCATTAAAATCGGTATTTGGTGTTATCTGTTATGAATGGGCAAGAACCAATGCAATAAAAGAAATTATGCGTAAAGCACATATTAAACCAATAGGCTTTATGGATTCATGCTTTTTACAAAACGAAGTTTTCAGAACAAAGAATGAGAAAAACATATTCATAGATTTGGGTGCTGGGTGGACAACTGTTTCTTTGTGGGGTAATCGTGGTCCATTATTTTTTAAAAAAATCAAATTTGGACAAGATGATATTACACAAATAATTGCAGAAAAAAGCAATCTTTCTATTGCCGAAGCAGATAACTTAAAAATTTCATTTGGTGATGCAATTTCAGATATAAACGATGCATATACTCCAATTGCTGTGGGCACAGAATATTTTGGGTTAAATAGAGATTGTATAACAAATGTTATGAATGAAAAATTATTATGGTTAATATCAACTATAAAAAATGACATTCAACAACATATAGAACAATATAAACCAACAAAAATTATTTTATCCGGTGGTGGTGGTGCAATTAACAATATAGAAATTATATTAGAAGATGTTTTTCATCTACCAATAGAAAAGAAAAACAATTTTGCTTCTGTTGAAGCATTGTCAAAATATATTTGGGAAAGCCAATTACCAGAACGAAATAATTATTTACAAAGAAATTATTTTAATTTTGAAAAAATTTTTAAAATCTTTCATAGAAAAAAAACATCAAAACCAATCACAAAGATAATGCCAAGTTCTTTGTGTTTTAATATGCGAGATTTTTCTACTTATATGTTATTCAATTCTGCTAATTTAGGTGTTATTCATATTGATATAATGGATGGTTTTTATGTAAATAGAGTGGCAGGTAGTATAAAAGAACTTGCAGAAATACGAACAAAAACAAATGCACATTTGCACGTTCATTTAATGACAGAAAGTCCAACTATTTGGGCAACAGATGCTTTGAATGCTGGTGCTGATACAGTAATTATATCAACAAATACCGTTGGTGTTAAAGACGCTTTAAAAATAATCAAAACAAACGGCAAAAGGTGCGGTATCGCGCTTAATCCAGAAACAAGTGTAAATATACTAAAACCTATAATAAAAGATATTGATGAGATTATGATTATGGCAGTAAAACCAGGTGCCGCAGGTCAACAGTTTGATAATCAAGTATTAAAAAAAATATCTATATTAGACAAAACCAGAAAAAAATATAAATTACATTTTGTAATAAGTGTAGATGGTGGTATAAATCCAGATACTGCTAAATTATGTTGGAAAGCGGGTGCAGATGCTTTGGTATCAGGTTCTTATTTATCATCAGCAACAGACTTTCCTTTGGCTGTTCAAAATTTATCCGAAAATCTTAAGACCAGTGCTTCAAAGGCTGAGATTTTATCAATTCTTTCGGATATGGTTGAGCCGGGACAACGCTTAATGGAAAAAATGTATAAGGAGCTTGGTATTTCAAGTGAAGTGTATAAGTTT
>JAKSSZ010000132.1 GCA_024402835.1 Alphaproteobacteria bacterium
ATATGCGTTGATTTTTAAAACTACGCATTATTGCAATTATAAATGTGCACATTGTTGTGAAGATGCAGGGCCGCATCGTGAAAGACGACATATTAATGCAGATATTATATGTAACTATATATCCCAGGCCATACAGCAACCTAGTTTTTCCCGTGATGTTATTTTTACAGGCGGAGAAGTGTTTTCGTCATATAAGTTTGGTGATGAAAAATATATACCACAATTGTTAACTTTTTCTTTAGATAATGAATTAAGTATAGATATAAAAACAAATGCAGGGTGGGCAAATACAAATTGGGGTACAAAAATATTTAATGATTTGCGTGATATTTCGGCAAAGTATCCTGGGGATGCAGTGTCGGCTGATGGACGATTAAATGCGCCAAAAATACAAATGTCTTTGTCTGTTGATAGATTTCACCCAAGTTGTATTCAGAATAATATTCATGTAATTATGGAATTGTTGAATTCACATGTCTGTATACATGTTTCTTCGTTAAATACAGATATAGATTATTTGGATAAGTTTAATAAAGAATTAAGTAAGGTACTTCATTCTGCGCACGTGGGTTATATTGATGCGTTTACATCACAAGGACAACCATTAAAAATAATAAACAATAAAATTGTATTGTATTCTAGTTGCGGGACATTATTTAGTCATGGTCGTGCATCTGATTTATCAGATGCGATAAAGGTAGATTTGCCACAATATAAATTCGTATGCGATGGTAATGTTCTTGTTGCATTTGATAATGCAGGTATGGTTTCATTAGGGGAAAATTCAGGCCATAAGATTGCTACGCGGTGGCAAAATCCAGATGGTGGCGTGGTTCCACTAACTACAATTCGTAGGAATTTGTATCGAAATATATTGCTCGACCCTTTAAAAATACATACTAAATAAAAAAAACCGCCCAAATGGGCGGTTTTAAATTCCTGGCGGGATTGAAGGGGCTCGAACCCTCGACCTTCTGCGTGACAGGCAGACGCTCTAAACCAGCTGAGCTACAACCCCGTAAAGCATTGCTTATGATATACAAGCATTTTCTTAAATGCAAGTATTTTTTTATAATTTTATAAAGTAAAAATCTAGTGAAAATATTATTTGTATAAAAAGAATTTTGTCAACATATAGTGTACCGAATCGTTTTTTGTTGCTATATTTTGTGTTTTTGCGAATCGGTCAGATGGGTTTTATTGATACAAAATTTTGTTTTGTGTGCTGTTTTTGTTGTTTTATAAAAATAAAAATACTGGATTTATGCCTATTACAGAAATACAAGTAAAAAAATAATTTTTTTTGTTTTTTATTTATTGTTGTGTTTTTGTATTTACTATATATTGTGTTTAAACAAATAAAAATAATACTATATGTTGTATTTTGACAAAAAATAGGAAAGGAAACATGGAAAGTCTGGTTTTACAAAATGTTGCAAGTTTGCCTTGCCGGATTAAAAAGATAAAAAAGCGTTCTGGTAGCACTGTTGATTGTGATGCAACCAAAATAGCAAAGGCTATTTCGGGGGCGGTTGCTGTTACCAAAGAATTAACGGATGAGCAATTGGTTTCTATTGTTCGCATTATTTTGTCAAAATTGGATGATAAATTTGGTGACTCTGTTCCATCGGTTGAAGAAGTCCAAGATATTGTTGTGCAAACTCTGATGGATGTGCGTGCATATAAAACGGCAGAGGCATATATTATATATCGTAAAAAACGCACAGAAATACGTGAAGCAACTGTTGATGCGATTGAAGTGATTGATGGATATGTCGGTGGATCTAATTGGCGTGTCAAAGAAAATGCAAATATTGGCTATTCTATTGGTGGTTTGATTTTACGCACCAGTGAACGTGTTACCGCTGAATATTGGCTTAATTTATATCCCCAAGAAATTGCAGAAGCGCACAAATCCGCAGCGATTCATATTCACGATTTAGGATGGTTAACAGGTTATTGTGCGGGTTGGTCTTTGCGTGAATTGTTGTATGAGGGATTTAACGGTGTGCCGGGATACCTGCAATGTGAACCTGCGAAACACATGGCGACGGCGATTTCACACATGGTGAATTTCCTTGGGACATTACAAAATGAATTTGCAGGGGCCCAGGCGTTTTCT
>JAKSSZ010000133.1 GCA_024402835.1 Alphaproteobacteria bacterium
ACTTACTCAAGTGGAACAATTACTGCATCGACAACAACAACATCTGGATGTAATGCAATTTTTGTATCAAAAGCACCGATAGATTTAATTGGGGCACCCAATAAAACCTGTGCTGATTCTACAGAAACATTTGCAATTTCTTTCAATGCACGAGCAATATCACGAGAAGATACAGAACCATATAATTGACCTGTATCACCGGCTTGGCGAATCATGTGCAATTTTGCGTTTTTAACTGCATCGACTTTTGACTCAGCTTCTTTCTTTGCATTTTCTTGGCGAGCAACCAATTCTGCTTTTTTCGCTTCAAATACAGCAAGATTTTCTTTTGTGAAACGCATTGCTTTATTATTTGGCAATAAATAATTACGAGCAAAACCAGTTTTAACCTCTACGGCATCACCGATATTACCAAGTTTTGTAATTTTTTCTGTTAAAATAACTTTCATTTTATCTGTCCTTTATTTTCATTAAAGTTAGAGATTAACCCAAATTGTTTCTAACAAATGGTAATAATCCCAAATGACGTGCACGTTTAATAGCGATAGCCAAAGCACGTTGGTCTTTTTGTGAAACACCAGAAATACGAGATGGAACAATTTTTCCACGTTCTGTAATATAGTGTCCTAATAATTTTACATCTTTGTAATCTATAACCTTGTCTTTTAATGGGTTAGATTTTTTACGATAAATTGCTGCACGAACTGCCATTATGCCACCTCTTCTTCTGTGTTTTTCTTCATCATAATAGATGGAGTTTTTGATAATTCATCAACACGAACATTCAAGAAACGTATAACATCTTCGTCTATACGAGAACGACGTTCCAATTCTGTGATTTTAGAACCATCTAATTCAATGTTCATCATAACATAATGAGCTTTGCGATTTTTACGTATAATATACGCTAGATTTTTTAATCCCCAAAATTCTGTGGATTTTACAGTACCACCAAGTTCTTTGATAATACCTTCGAACTTTCCCGCTTTTTCTTTTACTTGCGGTTCAGTCAAGTCTTGACGAAAAACCAAGACACTTTCATAGTAAGCCATTTATTTTTCCTTTGGTTTATACAGCCGATAACACCATGCTATCAGCAGGAACAAGAGTAATTATGAAGATTTTTTACAAAAAATCAAGATTTTTATCTTATTTTGTGTTTTTTATTTACATATTTATTGACACAACTTTATCAAATTTACTAAACTGTAGTAATAAACGAGGGACATTATATGGATAAATTTCATAAAAATTTGAATAAAATGGCGCTTTTTACCACTTTGATATTGATAGTTGGGGTGATTTTTTGGCGGACATTTATGAATATAGCAGTATCAAATATAATATTAAATGGCATTATTATTGGTGTCGGTATCTTTGGAATATGCTTGTGTTTTATATCTATGTTCCGTTTATTACCAGAATATAAATGGATGAATGCATATTTTAATGGCAAAGTATCTGGAATAAGTCCGGTATTGTTGCGACCAGTGGCGTTGGTTTTAAACAACAAACATACACATATTACGACATCAAATTTAACAGAATTGCTTGATTTAGTATCATTGAATATGGAAAATGAACGAGATTATATAAGATATATAACAAATACTTTAATATTCTTGGGATTATTGGGAACGTTTTGGGGCTTGATTGTTACTGTTGGTGGATTTGCCGAATTATTAACAACACTTAATTTTGAAGATGAATCAGTTTTAACAACCATGCAAATGGGTATGGCAAAACCATTGGCGGGTATGGCAACTGCTTTTACAAGTTCTTTATTGGGGTTGGGCAGTAGTTTAATAGTTGGATTTTTAGCAAATCAATTACAAAACACACAAAATAATATATTCCAAGAAATAACCCATTTTATGTCAATCTATGTTGTACAAACACCAAATAAAAAAGAATACGATGTTTATTCAAATGCACCTGTGACACAGCCGGTATATACAAATATATCCGATATTTATGATGCATTTACACATGCAAATTATGAAATAAAAGATATAGTACGTATAGATGGCGTTCACCCTGCTCTGATTGCTTTGGGAACAAACGAACAGTTACTTATTGCAACAAATGATATTCCAGTAGATGTTACAG
>JAKSSZ010000134.1 GCA_024402835.1 Alphaproteobacteria bacterium
TACTATGATGGATTTATAGATTTGCTTTTTGTTCGTATTGTAGGTGGTAAACCAATATATTCTATACTGGATTGGAAAACAGATTACTTGCAGACTGATGATTATATAGATAAATATGCAGTAAAAAAACAAGTTGATGACAAATATTCAATACAACGTGTTTTATATTCATATTGTTTAATAAAGTGGTTAAAACAATTTAATGAATACAAGAATATGACCGAACATGATATCTTTGAAAATCATTTTGGTGGTATCTATTATGTTTTGTTACGTGGTTGTGTTGAAAATACAGGAAATGGTATTTATGCGCATACGTGGCTTTGTTGGGAAGATTTAGAAGATGCTTTTAATAACATAGTAAAAGAAAAGGTAAGAAAATGACATATAAAGAAATTTTTACAGAAATAAAAAAATTAAATGGAATTTCTCCTATTTGGTTATCTGTATTAGATTTATTAAAAACTATAGACAATACATTATCTGATTCAGTATTAAGTTTTTTCTGTATGTTTTTTTCTTTGGTAGATGATGGAAACATTTGTGTATCGTTAAATCCGGAACAAATGATTAAAAAATGGAGAAAAAAATGGGATGGGTTAATAACAACTGATGATGAAGATAAAAAAAACACAATAGCATTTTCAGAATTTGAACAAATAATAAATGATGCGATTGACGAAATAAAATTTGGTAAATGTGATAAAATTATTTCATCTATCACTGAGCAATCACTGTTCGTTTTAGATAATGATTGGCTTTTTATATCAAAATACTATGAATCTAAACAAGTTATAGAAAATAAGATAAAAACATTATTTGACGGGCAAATTGATGAAAATCCAGATGAATCTGTCTTATATGAATTAAAACAGCAATTAAAAGATGTTTGTCCAGCCATAGAATTAAATAATAAACAATTATTAGCTGTTTATAATGGAATAAATGAAAATCTTATTATAACAGGTGGACCGGGAACTGGAAAAACAACAATAATTTGCTTTTTATTATGGAAATTATTAAGTGATATCAAAGATACAGATTATAATATATATATGGTCGCCCCCAGTGGCAAAGCAGCAGATAGAATGAAAGAAAGTTTACTTGGAACAATAGATAACTTTGCTATTGCTGATAAAGATGTTGAAACAAAATTAAAATCAATTCAATCTTGTACAATTCATAAATTATTAAGTTTTTCACCACAAACAAAATCATTTTTATATAACACAGAGCATCAATTTAATTCAAAATCTATTTTTGTTATAGATGAAGCAAGTATGATAGACATTACATTGTTTCAACATTTATTAAATGCAATACCAAGCGATGCACGTATATTCATATTGGGAGATAAAAATCAATTGCCATCTGTCCAAGAAGGGGCCGTTTTAGGTGAATTGTTAGACAAGAAACAAACAAGCGTTATAAAACTGGATGAATCAAAACGTTTCGGTTCGGAATCTTGTATTGGAAAGTTAGCCCAAGCAATCCAAATGGAAGATGATAATGCTTTTGACGATATCGTTAAATTTACAGAATGGTCAAAGTGGCAAGAAAATAACGATTTTCAACCAAAATCACAACAGATGGTTCATTATATAGAATTTGATTCTAATGAAAACAAAAGACAACAGATAGAAAATATAGTAAAAAAATGGTCCGATACGTTTTATAAAAAACTAGTAAATTTAGCAACAGGTATAGATGAAGATAGAAATCTTGATGATTTATGGAATCTTGCAAATAAAGCGCGCATTTTATCTGCAGAACGAAATAGTATGCGGGGAACAGATTTTATAAACAGAACAATATGTGAAAACATACAATCAATTCATAATATACATTTAAATGGTGTTGAATCATGGTTTGCCGGTGAATTATTAATGATAAATACAAATCAAAATCTTTATGATTTGTATAATGGTGATACGGGTATTGTTGTCACTTTTAAAAATTCAACATTGAAATATTTAATGTTTAAAAAAGAAAATGATATAAATGCGCAATATTCAGCTAAAGATATTTCAGATTCTATATTTTACA
>JAKSSZ010000135.1 GCA_024402835.1 Alphaproteobacteria bacterium
TTTTTAATCCGCTATCTTCGTTATCTACCAAACGACGTGTTATTTCAGATTGCCATTTGTTTGCCCCTTCGTCAGTTTCGTGGATAAATATATCTGATAATTTACAACTTAATAAAGAACAAATGTTTAAAAGCTGTTTTTGATTCAAGCGTCTAACACCTTTTTCTATTTTTGATACGGCAGATAAAGACAAATTAGATTTTCTTGCTAATTCAGTCATTTTCATACCTTTCGCCAATCTTATATTGCGAATATTATTTGGAAATATGATTTCTTCTTGTGCCATGGTTAAACTCCTTGAACTATCTTGACAAAATTTTAGTCAATTTTTAAAAAATAGGCAAGTTAAATTTATTAAAAACTATCATTTATATTTTCATCAACCGGTTGTGGCGTTGCTGGCTGTGCATATTCTTCGGTCACTTCGTTATGATGTTTAATAAAATCATTATGTAAATTATCAAATAATGAATATTCGCCTTGGAATCCAAGTTTTATTGTATCTGGTTTTCCATGACGGTTTTTACCAATAATTATTTCGGCTTTGTTACGTGCTTCTTCTAATCGTTTTTTCCAATTTTCTTTGGATTTATCTTTTGCATTGCCCGATATTTTTCGTTCTGGGTCACGATTTTCTAGATAATACTCGTCACGATATGTAAACATAACAATATCAGCGTCTTGTTCAATAGAACCAGATTCACGTAAATCTGACAACAATGGTCGTTTATCATCACGTGATTCTACACTACGCGATAACTGTGATAATGCAATTATTGGTACATTTAATTCTTTGGCAAGAATCTTTAATCCCCTGGTTATTTCGGATAATTCTTGGACTCGATTTTCAGAATGTTTACCACCCGGTGATGTCATCAACTGTAAATAATCTATAACAATTAAAGATATTCCACCATATTTTCTGGCCAAACGTCTGGCACGTGTTTTTATCATGGGTACAGACATATTTGCTGTGTCATCTATGTGTAAAGGAACTGTTGATAATGCATCTGAAAAATTTATCAATTTAGAAAATTCTTCATCATCTAGATTACCACTTCTTAAATCTGTTGATTTTACTTTTGCTACGGATGAAAATATACGTAGTGCTAATTGAACAGATGACATTTCTAAACTAAAAAATGCAACTACGCCTTTGAAATTATCATTTGCTCGCCCAAATTTTATTGCTTCTGCTGCATTAAAGGCGATATTCATTGCCAATGTTGTTTTTCCCATTGCTGGACGTCCAGCTATGACAACTAAATCTGATTTATGTAAACCACTAATAGATTTATCTAAATCATCAAATCCAGTTGTTAAACCTGTTAACTTTCCGTCCGCTTTATATGCTGCTTCTACTTCGGCAAGTGCCTCTTTTAATGCGGTTGCTAAATCTTTTGTTTGTTTGTCTGATAAACCATCAGATGCCAAATTAAATAATTTTTGTTCGGCAATTTCTATTTGAGAATTTACAGGTTTTTCCAAATCTTCGGTATAGGCATTATCTACGATTTCTTGACCCAAGTTTATTAACTGACGACGACGTGCGTTATCAAATACAATTTTTGCATATGTTTCAACACTCACAACTGTTGAACCAGCACCCGCCAATTTTGTAAGATATTCTGCACCACCAACCGATTCCAGTACCCCTTGTTGTTCTAAATAATTTTTTGCAGAAATAACATCAAAACTGTCACCAGCGGAGAATTTTCTGAGAGCAAGTTTATAAATTTCTTGGTGTGATGGATGATAAAAATGTTCCGGTAATAAAAATTCGGATATATTTTCCAAAGCGCGGTTATTTGCCAGTATTGCAGCCAATACCGCTTGTTCGGCTTCTAGATTTGTGGGCAAGGTCTTTGGTGTGAAATCCATGTTATACAGAGTAAAATATTTTTAAAATATTTCAACAAAATTTTATAAATTTTTATAAAACATTTTTTGCCCAATATATTTTATGCTTACAAAGCATGATAACATCAAATCTAGCATCATATTTCCAACGTTTCTTTATTAAATATGTT
>JAKSSZ010000136.1 GCA_024402835.1 Alphaproteobacteria bacterium
CTGACATCACAAATTGGTCTATGTTCTTTATATGATACGGATTCCATTTTATTATCTTTGATTTCAAATTTTTCAATTTTTGCTTTCGTAGGTTCTGCATAATCAGCGCCGACATTTCTTGATGCACTTGTTATCAAAAACGGTTGCATTTGGAATTTATAAGCACGCAAAACACAATCTGCGCCCTCCAAAGTTGTTAATCGTTCAAGTTTTTTGCCGTTATCAAGGTATATGTCGTAAAAAGTATAAGAATGTGCCGTTCCTGTCACAAAACGCCCACGTTTAATTGTATCTTTCGTACCGTTATTATTAACATCAACATAAAAGGTATCTATTTGTTTGGTTCCGTATTCATCTGGCAAATCGAAAGTTTCTGTTTTATCTGGTTCTGGCAGACCGTCAGAAAAAATACCAGCATATTCAACTTGTTTTGAACAAGCCGCACAAAATAATAAAACAAGAAAACTAGTCAACACTTTCTGCATGGCATCTGCACCCATATTCTTCCCCAGGATGTGGTGTATCATACCATGTTCTTATCTCTCCGTCCAGTACTTCGTGTTCTGGTCGAACTTTATCATCGCCAACCGTCACCCAAACATACTTTTCATCTTTAGGAACCAGGCGTTTTTTACCCGACATATTCCCTTCGTGTTTCTTCATTGCTTTTGCCAATTGTAACAGATTATCTTTAGAAAGATTATTCATTGGTGTTGAACGCGGAAAACCTGTCTGTCTTTCTACGGATTTCAAATAATCTTCAACATTGTTTTCATTTGGTGGTGCATATCTATTTATAGCACCTTCAATTGTTAGATTTTGATAAGCACTTGTTGATAATAAATTTGCCATAGCGTTAAAACCTGTCGCGGAATCTGGAAATATCGCAAATCTGCCGTCCGTTCCAAGTGCTCCGTTGTCACGTGCAAATTTTCCATCTTCCAAATTACCAGGATTATTATTTCGCCACGCCCTGCTTCCGCCACTGAATTCATAAATATTTCCGTCATTCCCGACATACATTCTGGTTGTGCCGATTCCTGGAAATGCAGATATATAGGTAGGTTCCATTTATAACTCCTTTTGATTTTGATATAAAAAAAGACGGCAAAATGCCGTCTGTTAAATTGTCCACATTATATCACAAAACACCTAAAAAAGCAATGTAAAATATACTCTGCAATTCACGAGTTGATTTTATGCATGAATTGTTGATGTTTGGGAAAGAAATTAAAACATTTTTGCGAATTTGTTAATTTTATGGTATAATTTCACCCATGACAGATAAAGAAATTTTGGAATCTTTACAGAAAGTTCTCAATAAAATACACGACCCAAAAACTGGTGTGTTTCGTGGTGTCCAAAAGTTTGCAAAAGGAATAACAACAACTCGTCTTGCAATTTCAAAAGGGCTGTCTACAAAAGACGTTCGTTTTGATATATCAGGGAAAGAATTTTATGAACAAAGACTGGGCGATTTGGCTTCGTGTACTGGTATGACAAAATTGTTTTTATATGCCGCAAAAGATTCAGGATTGGATTTAAAAGCTGTTATAACAACAGAAACAGATTGTTTAAATGCCGATAAAAGCAATATCGGTCATGTTGTGCCAGCCGTTAAATTATACGATGGACAATACCATATCTTTGAACCGCGTTGTCATAATGTGATGGGACAAGATTTTCAAAGAATGTTGAAACAACCTATTGAAATAGGCAAACCTGTTTTTCATATATTAAATGCAATTAAAGATAAACCTTATGAAGTAATAGATATTATTTCTGGTGAAGAAGTAGAACAAATTAAAACAATGGATGCCATCATAAACAGAAGTCGCCGAAAAATTTCTATCCCACAAAAAAGCATAGAAAGAGATTAAAAAGTTCAAATACCCACAATAAATACGAACCATGAAAAAGGTTAGATTTCTAACCTTTTCTTTTTAAAAGTTCGTAAATGTGTAAAACG
>JAKSSZ010000137.1 GCA_024402835.1 Alphaproteobacteria bacterium
TTTTTCATCTTCTGGAAAAATGCGTGGCGAATTAAAAAAATGGATAGATCCATTGCAATATGGTGATATTTTTAATGAAACAACAGATACTTTGGATTTAAATTCCAGATTAACAACATTTGATTTTACAGATATATTACAAGATGAGATATTATCACCAGCAGTTATATCATATATATTACACAGAATAAATAATATAACAGTAAGTGGGGGAAATCCTTCGCTTATTATGATAGATGAAACAGCACCTATGTTGGCAAATAAAATGTTCAGGGATAATTTTATCGCCGGATTACAAGAAGGTAGAAAAAACAGACAAGCATATATGGTTGCTTTCCAACGTGCAAATATTCTTGATAAACTGGGAATAGGGGATGTTGTTCGTGGACAAGCACAAACTGTATTATTTTTCCGTAATCCAGCAGCGGACTTGTCTGATTATGAAAAATGGAATTTAAATCCAATAGAAATGGCTTTTATTCAAGGTAAAGCATATCCTAATTTAAAAAGAGCAGTATTATTATCCAGACCAGTAAATGGGGAATCTGTAATTTTAAATACAGAACTTGGTGGATTAGGAAATATGTTAAGATTGTTTGAATCTGGACGTTCTTCGGTATTACTTGCCGAGGAATTATATAAAAACTTTGGAAATAATTTTGTAGCAGAATATTTAAGAAAACAAACAATGTAGTAAATGTTTATAAAAAAAATCATTTTATTTATTTTTATTTTACCAAATATATGTATAGCAAATGATTGTTTGGAATATAAAAATACACCAAATATAACTATAAAAAAACCAATATGGAATAAACAAATAATTCAACCAAACCAACGAATGAATATATTACATGGAAATGTAACAGCTACATTAATAGATAAATATGAAATTACAGCTGATATAAATACTATAAAAGAAGGTGGTTTTTGTGTTTCTATAAAAAATGTTGATGCAACCATAGGATATTCTGAATTTTTAATACAAATAGATATATCACATAAAAAAAACACTTGTTCTTATAATGCTATATTGTCTCACGAAGATAAACATATAGATGCTTATTTATCAGTAATTGATAAAAACAAAGATTTGTTTAATAAATCTTTATTTTCTGCTGTTAATTCAATAATGCCACAATTTGTTGATAAAGAAGAAAATATAGATTTTGTTATAGATTCTTTTAATGAACAAATACAGACACATCCAGATATAATTTTATTAAAACAACACATAAAAGCAGATGAAGAAATTAAAAACAAGAAAGTTGATAAAGAAGATACCGGCGAATCTTTAAAAAAGTGTGATTAAATATATCATATATTATATATAAATATATTTTTCTTTACTTAAATCAGATTTTTTACTACTGTAAAAGCATAAAAAAGGAGATTTTTATGAATGAAACAGCAAATGTTGTGAATAATATTCCACAAAATAACAGTATAGGTGTAATAATATATTGTTTAATAATAGTTGGTATTTTGTACTTTTTTATGTTCCGTCCAAATAAAAAACGTATGATGGAATATCAAAAAATGATAGATAATTTAAAAGTTGGTAATCGTGTTATGGCGGGCGGAATATACGGAGGTATAAAGAAAATAAACGAAAAAAGGTTAAATATAGAAATAGCAAAAAATGTAGTAATAGAAGTAAGTAAAAATGCTGTTTCTTGTGTTGAATAATAAAGGATAATATAATTATGTTAAAGAAATTATCAATAATACTAATAGCTATATTTTGTGTGTTGTTGTCTGTGCCAACAATTTTTCAAAACACATCTAAATATTTTCCATCTTGGGTAAAACCAATACCTTTGGGACTTGATTTAAAAGGTGGTGCACAACTTTTATTAGAAGTTGATACAGACACAATGTTAAAAGAAAAATATACCCAACTCTATGATGAAGTTCGATCTGCTATGATAGACAGACACAGGCGTGTTATCAGGTTC
>JAKSSZ010000138.1 GCA_024402835.1 Alphaproteobacteria bacterium
TGTTATTTTAACAAGTAAATAAATCTTTTTTACCAAGGGATTGAATACTGATGTCAGATACCAATAAAAATACAGATAATACACAACAAGTTTGCAGTTTTTGCGGCAAATCTGTATACGAAGTAAAAAAATTAATAAGTGGTAGCAATGTATGTATTTGTAACGAATGCATAAATTTGTGTAATGCGATTATCGCTGATGAACAGGCTGCCAAAATAAATAGTGATTCTGATAAGTTACCAACCCCATCACAAACATATAAATTTTCGGACGATTATATAATTGGCCAAGAAACCGCAAAAAAAGTTTTATCTGTTGCTGTATATAATCATTATAAACGTAATTTTGTTACAATTTCTTCCAATGTAGAAATACAGAAATCAAATGTTTTAATGATAGGTCCCACAGGAACCGGTAAAACATTATTTGCGCAAACATTAGCAAAAATATTAAATGTTCCTTTTGCGGTTGCAGATGCAACAACTTTAACCGAAGCTGGTTATGTCGGTGATGATGTTGAATCTGTTTTAACAAGATTATTACAAAATGCAAATTTTGATGTAGAACGCGCACAAAAGGGGATTATTTACATAGATGAAATTGATAAAATTTCTCGTAAATCTGAAAATCCATCTTTGACTCGTGATGTTTCTGGTGAAGGTGTCCAACAGGCATTATTAAAATTGATAGAAGGAACTATCGCGAATGTTCCTGCCAGTGGTGGTGGCCGTAAGCATCCGGGTGAAGCCACAGTTCAATTAGATACAAGTAAAATATTATTTATTTGCGGTGGCGCTTTTGATGGTTTGAATAAAATTATAAATAACAGAACTCAATCACGTGCGGGGTTGGGATTTGGTGCAAATGTGACCTCAAAAGAAGAACGCACAAATAAAAATTTATTATCAGATGTTCAATCTGCCGATTTAGTAAAATTTGGTATAATTCCAGAATTAATAGGGCGCTTGCCAATAATAACAACATTATCTGATTTGGATGAATCTGCATTGATAAAGATTTTAACAGAACCCAAAAACGCGATAGTGAAACAATATGTTGCTATGCTTGAAATGGAAGATATTAAATTAACAATAACCAAAGATGGCTTGAAAGCAATTGCAAATTTGGCAATTGAAAGAAAAACTGGTGCTCGTGGTTTGCGTTCAATACTTGAAAAGATTTTATTACAACCAATGTTTGATGCCCCAGATAAAAAGGGATTAAAAGAAATTGTAATAGATTCAGACGTTGTTGCCGGAAAAAAATCAGCCATAGAAATTTTTGCTGATTCTAAAAAAGCCGCTTAATTATAACATATTACTTTCTGTAATTTGGTGGATAAGATATGATGTATCTTTATATCTTTTTATCTTTTACACAAAAATCTGTTTCTATGTCTTCCAGATTTCGTATCTCGGTGGTTTGTATCCATACGTTTTGTGAAGCTGCATTTTCTCTGGCTCCGTTGCCTAACCCAGCTATATGGTATTTTTCATCACATGTCACATTCATCACCCAACAATCTATTCTTTCTTCTGAATTTGATGGTGAAGCTATACCATAATCTTGGGTTTCTTTATCCCCCCCACATACAACAAGTGCTTTTTTATTGTCTGCATTGTCAATTGTTGTATCACTATTTTTAATATTTACAGCAAATGCGGTATAACATTGGCTTATGGTACTATGAATTGGATGGTCTTCATCTGTATAATACCATATTGAATACAAATGCTCTGGAAGTCCTTCTGCGTATCCTGCATGGACTTTATCCTGATATTCATTTGGATATGGACATGTTTTACATTCTGACAATCCTTCTAAATCTGTATATGTTACCCCTTCACATGGTTTTTTTGTATTGTTTTGACAATAATATCCCTGTGGACAAATCTTTGATGTCCCATCTGAATCTAAATAATATGCCTTTGTATAGTTACAGTGTCCCCA
>JAKSSZ010000139.1 GCA_024402835.1 Alphaproteobacteria bacterium
TCCACATGGCACTCATCCGATTTTCTGCAGATACTAAGCGCTTAAAAGATCTTCTTGCTTTTTCCGAAGCGACAAAAGCCGATTTCTTTTTTTCTCTAAGTTTTGATATTTCAGTTTCAGGAAGCTGTTTTTCTTCTGCCTCGCTTATGCGATCCTCGGCATGTTTTAACCTCTTTTCTGCTATGCATTTTCTTAATTCAGCAATTCCATGTACTATCATTGTCATTTTTATATCCTTTTTTATCTATTAACTACATTAAAGCAACCTTTTTTATTTTACAGTTTCTTCTTGTAATATGCATATATTTGTGGTAAAATCTGACACAGATTGGGTAGCAATTTATAGTTCTGTTTTTGTATATATGCTTTTTGTTTTTATAAAAAATTGCCACAAATTTATCGTTTTTTTATTTTTAACAGTGATAGAACAGTGAAACAGTAAAAAAAAAATCGGGATGAACCCGATTTTTTTATATCTCAAACTCGTTACATATACCTTTAAATGTCTATATCTCAAATTCGTATGCGGTATCGGTTTCTTGGGGGACTATGGTTAATGTTTTATTTTCCAAATCATATACAGATGTATGAACTGTTTGCCATGTTTGTCCGTTACGGGCACGATTATTATATAAATCGGTGGCTATATTTATTATGTAATCATACGCAGATATTGGTGATGATATTGTTAAATCTATGTAATCGGGGCTATAATCTTTTGCAAATTCCGAATACCAAAAAGGCACAGTTTCACGTTTATATGCATTTGTATACCATACACGGCGCATCAAAGACAACATACCTGTTTTTGTTTGTCCCATATCGTAATTATCACGCAATATATTATAACGTTCTATGCCATTTGCATGTGGTGTAAATCCAGACGACAGATAAAAATTTGTCATTATATTTTTATTTGGAACAACTACCATTATATTATCAACAAATTCAACGACTACTGTTTTATGGGAATCTGAAATCATATAATGAACTTCTTCTTGGATATCTTTATTATTTACCGCATAGATATTCGCATTTTGTAATAATTCAATAGCCGAATCCACAGAATCAGCATAATCCAAAACATAACGAACAGCCGTCACAATAAATAAATCGGGACCGTCCGGATTTGTTCCCGTTGTTATTCCATGGTCACCAACAGGGACAACATTTATATTTATTGCGACACCTGCATCATTTATTCCATCAACTGTGCGGAAAGGCAACATTTTATATCCATCATTATATTCGCCAGATTCTACAATTTCGGTTGATAGTCCGGGGACAATAGTTGCAACACCAATTGATGCATGACGACCATTTTTAGCAGATGTATGAATTATAAACTCTGGGTTTTCATCATAATACCAATCATAATTACGACCAATAATGGAACCATTACGAACACTGGAACATGCACCCAAAGTCACACGATATTTTTCATTATTAAATTTCGTTGCGTAATCATAGTCATAATCATCATAATAAACTTCATACAAATAATCAGTTATTTTTGATAACTGTAAATTTGTCATAAATAATTCGTTTTCTGTTTTTTTATTATCACAAGCACCCAATACAACAAGTGATAACACAGATATAAGTATATTTTTTATTTTCATTTGTCCCCCCTACCCCTAATCAAATATATTGTATCATAAAAAATTATTATTTCCCATTATATTCACTGGCTAATTTAGAAAATAACTTATATTAAAGTCTTTCATCCGAACCAGTCTGGTGAACGACATTTTGTGTCCGTAAAATATCATCTTGTAATTTTTGAGTTGCCTTTTTAAATACTATCTCTTTTGCCTTTTTAGTATGCTTTACGAATATATTATCATTTTTAACAAGTTCTTCTATTTCTGGACAAGGTTTAAAGCCATAAGATACAAGTATCGCATTTGATTCTTTTAATATTTTTCTGCTCGCTGCAATT
>JAKSSZ010000014.1 GCA_024402835.1 Alphaproteobacteria bacterium
TCTAAAAAATCGACTATTAGATTGTTAAAGTTGAAAGGAAATGAATGATAAATCTGTGACATTGCGTTATTTGGGTAAAGAAGCCCAAGAGACAAAGTCATTGTCAGATTTTGTTTTACAAGTTTCAGAACTTGTAAAAATGCCTTTGTAACAAATATAAATATCCAAGGAAAGGGGAAAATATGAAAAAAATAATAACACTATGTTTATTAATTTCTACTGTGTTTTTGTTTGGTTGTTCTTGTAAATGTTCCCAAGAACCCGTTTTACAAGCAAATAAAACTTTAATTGTTCCACCAAATTTTGGAAAAATGCCAAAATAAACTTTTTGTTATATTGCTTTTTTATGATATAATATAAAAGTCATAGAAAAAAAAGAAAGGAGAAAGAACATGGAAGAGCAAGAAGATTTATTAGATTTAGAAGAAGATACAGAAGTAGATTCTTTACCAGAATCAACAGTTTTTGAGGCTCCACGTCCAAAATCTCCGTGGAAATTATTTGCTGTTGCAGTTGCTGTAATAATAATAGCGGTACTAATTATTGTAAAGATTGTCGGAAATAATTCTGATAATTCTGTTCGCATAGATTTAGATGCACCAGTTGTTGAAGAAAAAACAACAAATCAAGATTCTTTGATTGTTCCTGACAAAAAAACGGAAGTAAAAGAAACTGTTAAACAGGAAATAAAAGAACCTGAAACCAAAGCAGAACAAAAAGTTATAGAAAACACAGGAACCCCGGTTCGTGTTATACAAGACCGTCGTGATGATGTCGTTTTTGATGCTAATAAAGCAGCCACAAAAAAGCCGGCACAACCTGCTAAAAAAGCAGTTGCTAAACAACCTGTGGTTCAGAAACATGCATCTGCGGGCAGTTGGTATGTTCAATTCAGTTCACACAGCACACGTGCTTTGGCTGAAAAATCTGAAAGTATTTTAAGACGTAATCATCAAAATTTATTTGCTGATAAACAATTTGTTATTTTGCCAGCTGTTGTAAAGGGTCAAAACACATACAGATTGCGTGTTCCTTTCCATACATCCCAAGAAGCAAATGGTTTTTGTCGTAATGCAAAATCTGATGGTCTAGATTGTTATATTGCAAAATAAAAGGAAAATAAAATGAGAGCAGGTATTTGGGAAATATTATTAATAGTTGTATTGATAATAATTTTGTTTGGACATGCCAAGATTCCAGGTATGATGAAAAATATAGCAAATGGTATAAATATCTTTAAAAAAGAAGTCAAAGATATTAAAACAGAGACATCTGAAAAAGTTGTAGAACCTCTTGCTAAAACTATTACAAAGAAAAAGAAAGCTATAAAAAAGAAAGTTCAAGCTAAAAAGAAAGCAACAAAATAAAAAAAACGTCCTTTTGGACGTTTTTTTATTATTTCTTTTGTTCGTATTCTTCTTGTTCTTCAACGGTCATTGTTGCCAAAGGTCTTGCAATTAAACGTTGTAACCCAATTTCATCACCCGAAATAATACTGTATCCAAAAGAGCCATTTTCTATACGTTCTATGGCGGAATTTATTTTTGCTAGTAAATTATCATTTCTTTCAGATACGCGTAAATTCATTGTCAATTCTTGTTCTATGGATGCTTGGTCTTGTTCATCGCCAACACCTGCGGTATCATTTTTTTCTGCCGTTCTAACATCATCCAAAATAGAATTTGTATTATTTAACAATTCATCACGTTGTTTAGTTAACATATTATAAAAGAAAGCCAAATGTTCCGGACACATGTATGGTTCAGATTTCTTTGGAACATATTTTGCAGGTAATATAATGCCTTTAAAATCTAAAGTTTTCTTTTTCATTTTTTATAATGCCTTTAATTCTGATATCCATTGTGTTAATGTATCTTCATCCATTAAACCTGTTCTTGTTTCTTTGATTTCGCCATCTTTGAAAGCAAAAACACATGGAATACTGCGAATTCCCAATTTTGTTGGTGTTTGTCTATTTGTTTCGTCTATTTCAAATTTAACAAAATTTACATCTGGATTTTTTTCTGAAACAGATTCAAATATTGGACCAAACATTCTGCATGGACCACACCACGAGGCCCAAAAATCAACTAATGTTAAACCTTCACTTGTCATAGATTCAAAGTCAGAATCGTTTGCATGTTTCAAAGCCATTTTTTTCTCCTTGTGCTATTGATATTTTGATAGAGTTTATTATAATCATAACAAAAATCAAGAGAAAATAAGATATGAATAAAATCATATATATGGATGCCGCAGCAAGTTCCCTAAAATCGGGGGCTGTTATTAACGTCCAACGGGATTTTTTATTGCATAAATATGCTAATTCTGGACGCGGAATATACGCTCTGGCTACAAATGTGGATAATTTAGTATATGAATCTCGTAAATATATTGCTGATTTTATAAATGCTGATGTAAAACAAATCGTTTTTACAAGTGGAACAACAGATTCAATGAATCGTATAGTTCAGATAATTCAGAATACTATAAAATTAAAAAATCCAACTGTCGTTGTTTCTGATTTGGATCATCACAGTGCCAGAATGCCATGGGAATATCAAAATCAAATTGGAAAATGTAAAATATGTGTATGTCCTTTGACAAATGACTTGGGTATAGATAGAACAAAAATACCAATGGCTGATATAATGGTTATCACGGCAATGTCAAATGTTACAGGTATTGCCCAAGATGTATCTGGTATAATAAAACAGGCGCGCAAGAAAAATCCAAATGTTATAACTATTGTTGATGCTGCCCAATATGTTGTCCATGAAAATATAGATATAAAAAAATTTGATTGTGATTTTTTGTGTTTTTCTGCTCATAAAATCGGTGGTGATACGGGACTGGGGGTAATGTTTATAAAAGAACCTGACAAATATAATACAGATAAATTTGGTGGTGGAATGGTTCAAAAGATTCTTGATAAAAAATGGATATTAAATCTTGCACCTGAAAAATTTGAAGCGGGGACATTACCTTTGACTCAAATTATTTCATTACCAACTGCCATAGAAAATTTACAAAAATCAAAATTAAAAACACAGAAAATAATATCTTTTATGTTTAATGAATTAAAACAAATTAAAAAAATAAATATGTTAAGTTCAAATAAATCAAAGATAATAAGTTTTACAATACATGGTATGGCACCAATAGATTTTGGTGCATTGTTGGGTGCAAATAATATCTGTGTTCGTGTTGGTAATATGTGTGCATCTTGGATACATAAATATTTGAATATAGATGGCTCTATACGGTTATCATGCGGCTTTTGGAACACTATGGCCGAAGCAAAATATGTTATAAAAAAAATAAAAGAGATATTAAAATAAAATGGCAGTAACCACAGAACAAATAATAACAGAATTAAAAAAAATATATGATCCAGAAATTCCTGTAAATATTTGGGATATGGGTTTGATTTATAAAATAGACATCACAGACAAATCGATAATCATAGATATGACTTTTACCAGTCCAACTTGTCCAATGATGGAAGATATTTTACAACAAGTAAAATCGTATATAACAGCTATTGCTGAAAATTTAACTGTAACTGTAAATCTTGTATGGGAACCAGCATGGGATTTATCCCGTATGTCTGCAGAGGCAAAAATAGATTTAGATTTAACAGAACAGGGGTGGTAGATGAAATATTCCGATATAAAATCTTTATTAAAAACCTTAACTTCGCCAGCCGAAAAACTTGAATTTGTTATGGACTTGGGTAAAACTTTACAACCTGTTCCCAAAAAAGCAAAATGCACAGAAATTCTCGGTTGTTCATCATTTGTACAAATATGTGAATTAAATAACAAATATTATGGACATGCCGATTCTTTAATGGTTGCTGGTATAGTTGCTATTTTATTATCTATAATACAAGACAAAACCAAAGTGGAAATAAAAAAAATGGATTTGTTAACAGAGTTTAACGGTTTAGATTTAACATTTGGTTCGGCCAGATTGACGGGTATACAATCTATGGTTAATTTTTTCAAGAATTTATGATATAATATATTGTAATATAAAGGGGACTTTGTTATGAGAGAAGATGATAAAATGTGGTGCATAGGTTTAATGTCATTGATTTTAGTTTTTGTATTATCTTCTTTTATTCAAGTATGTCATCGTATTCAAAATAAAACACTATCTGATATCCATGCAGAGCGTGAAATTGTTCGCAGGGATTATTCCAAAGCAGATGAATTATATACACAATATTCAAGTGCTGAATATTTACGAACAGCGATTATAAATCGTAATCCAAAAGCAGAACATGTAAATTTTGAAAAGAAAATAAATATCAAAGATATACCAATCATAGAATAATGTACGAAATAGGCAAAGATGTTTTACCACATGAATATCGCGGAACGGAATACAGTCGTTGTAGTGCCTTTTGGTTGCGTTTGATTAGTTATATTTTTGCAGGAATTCTAGCGTTATGTGTATTAAAAACATTAAAGCTGGGAATAGAGGGTTATGTTGCAAAACCGCATACTTCCAGTGCTGAAGTTTCACAACGTGCAGATATTGTTGATAGAAATGGTATTGTGTTGGCAAAAAGTGTAAGTTCCGGTAAGGTCAAATTATACCCATCAAAAATAAAAGAAAAAGATAAAACAGCCATAGCGGTATTATTACAAGATACTTTTGGTTTTTCACAAAAACAGGCCTTTGATTATATCAATTCTAAAAAAGCGGGCTTATGGATAGCAGAAAATGTTGATAGGGATGTTTTATATTCATTAGAGAAGAAAAATCGTAGATATGATTGTTTTGAAATAATTTGGTATTCGTTACGAAAATATCCACATAATAATATATTTGCACATGTAGTTGGTATAGCAGGTAAAGACGAAGGACAAGAGGGAATAGAAAAATATTATGATAAATATTTAAAAGAAAATACAGACCCATTAAAGTTGTCCATAGATTCCAGAATACAAAATATCTTTTATGAACAATTGACAATTGCAAAAAATAAATACAAAGCCAAAGCAGTTATGGGAATGCTGATGAATGCCCGTACAGGTGAAATGTTATCAATGGTTCAATTACCTGATTTTGATCCAAATAATATAGAATTATATCCTGTATCAAACAGAACATTCAGATTATTACGTGATGATTTTGAAATGGGATCTATATTCAAGATATTTAATACAGCACTTGCGTATGAATATGGTTTGGAAAATCGTGAATATAAAATAGATGCACCTTTGCATATTTATAACAAAAATGGAAAAGATGCCATAAAGCCAATAGCCGATGTTTCTTCTTTTTATAGAAATACTGTTAAAAAGAAAGGCATACATAAAATGAGCGCTGATGAAATAATGTTATATTCTTGTAATACAGGAAGCGCACAAATAGCATTGGATTTACCACAAAATGCACAGGCAGAATTCTTTCATAATTTGAATCTGGATAAACCTTTGCAACTTGAATTTGGAAAAACGCAAATGCCGTTTATACATAAAAAATGGGGGCCAACAGAAATTGCAACTGCATCTTTTGGACATGGTATAAGTATAACACCAATGCATTTATTGTTATCTGTAAATGCGATGGTAAATGGTGGAATATACATATATCCGACATTGTTAAAACGTGACATTGGTTCAATACAGGGGGAACGTGTTATTTCCCCAGAATTATCGGAAAAATTACGTAATATAATGTTCCACATAGTAGAAGAAACAACCGGTATTTCAGCAAAAGTAAAAGGTATGGAAATAGGGGGCAAAACAGGAACCGCCGAAAAAAGAGATCCTAAAACAGGTAAAATTGACCCACATAGAAATGTTACCGCTTTTATATCTGTATTCCCTATATCTGCTCCACAATATATAATGTTATTATTGATGGATGAACCACAACCAGACAGACAATATTATCCAAAAACAGCTTCTTATAATGTCGTTCCCACAGCGGGTAATATACATAATGGTATCATGACATTGCTATTTGAATAAAAATATATTATAATTATATTGATAATAAAAAGAGAATAGCAGTGCGTAGAATAGTAGAAAAGTCCTTGCTCAATAGAGCATGGGTAATGTCAGATAATGATATTTTCAAAGATGATTTTACGAATACAGAATTACTTATTCGTAATATTTTGATATCACGTGGCATAACCAAAGATACAGAGATAGAAAAATTTTTACATCCATCTATACGGGAGTATATGCCGGATCCGTATGTTTTACAAGATATGGAATCTGCAACGAAAATAATAGCAGATAGTGTTTATAATAATGAAAAAATTGCGGTGTATGGTGATTATGATGTTGATGGATTAACTTCTACTGCAATTTTAATAAAATACTTTAAAAGCATTGGTGTTGATATAATATGGCATGTCCCTAATCGTGAAGCCGAAGGGTATGGACTTAATAATCAAGCCATAGAAGATATAGCAAAATCTGGTGCTAATTTATTAATAACAGTTGATTGTGGAATAAGTTGTATAGAGCAAGTTAATTACGCAAAACAACTTGGGTTAAAAGTTGTTATAACAGATCACCATTCACCAGATTCCGTTTTACCTATTGCTGATGCTATTGTAAATCCAAAAAGAAGTGATGATACTTCTAACTTAACTTATTTGGCTGGTGTTGGTGTTGCTTTTTTATTATTGGTTGCATTAAATCGTGAATTAAAAAACAGAAATTTTTTTGCAGACAAAGAAAATATAAATTTATTATCTTATACAGATTTTGTTGCTTTGGGAACTGTATGCGATACTATGCCATTAATTGAATTAAACAGGGCTTTTGTTGCCACTGGTTTACAGATATTAAATTTACATCAAAATCTTGGTATAAAAACTTTAATGCGTGTTGCGGGTATAAAGCAAGCATCTGTATATGCAATTGGATTTGCAATTGGTCCACGTATAAATGCTGCTGGGCGTTTGGATTCTCCGGAACCTGCTTTGGAATTATTATTGACTGACAATTCTTTTGTTGCAGAAGATTTGGCTAATCAATTAAATAAAATGAATCAAGACAGAATGGATATACAAAATGTAATAATGGAAGATGCTTTGATTCAGGCAAAAGATTCTGTTATTAAAAACAAAAAAAGTTTATTTGTATGTGGTGATAATTGGCATGGTGGTGTAATGGGAATAATAGCGGGGCGTCTGAAAGAAGTTTATAATTTGCCATCATGTGTTGCAACTCGCACAGATGGTGTTATAAATGGTTCTGGTCGTTCAATTCCAGAAATAGATTTGGGAAATATAATACACAGTGCATTATCTGCTGGTATTTTAACCGAAGGTGGCGGACATGCGGCTGCCGCTGGATTTACATTGAATGTTGATAAAGAACAAGAATTTATAGAATTTTTAGAAAAATCTGTAAACGAACAATTACAAAATCAATCAATAAATCTGGAAACCATAGTTGATGCTGAAATTGACGCTTCTGGTGCTAATATGAAACTTGTAACTCAATTATCTGCACTTGCACCATTTGGACAATCTAATCCAGAACCAACGCTTGTTTTACATGGGGCGGTATTAAAATATGCAACAATTATGGGAAATGGAAATCACGTTCGTGGCAGTGTTACGACAAGTACAGGCACAACATTAAATTTTGTTGGTTTTAATTTGGTCCAAACAGCAGTTGGTAAATTTTTACTAGACGACGAGAATACAAATACTAAAATATTATTACTTGGTAAATTAAAAGAAAATGAATTCAACGGTAAAACAACCGTACAATTTTGTATAGAGGATATCGCTTTATGAATAAAAAAGACCTAAAACTTTTGAAAGAAAAAATCCAACAAGCAAAAACAATTGCTATATCTGGACATAAAAATCTTGATGGTGATGCTTTGTGTTCTGCTTTGGCATTAATGCGAATCATAGAATTAAATTATAATAAATCAGTTGATGTAATTTATGATGGTAATGTTCCTTTGGAACTTGAAAATATTCCTTTGCGCTCGCGGGCTACATATTATAAACATATTCCAACAGATAAAAAATACGATTTGTATATATTGGTTGATTACGGAACAAAAACACATCTTGGTGGTGTGATGCCTTTTGTTGATAATGCTTTATTTGTTGCAGAATTTGACCACCATTATAATGATGAAAAAATCGGTGCAGTGTGTTTTGATAACGAGAGCAAGGCTGCTACGGCACAATTGATTTATGATTTTGTTCGCACAGAAAAATTAAAAACAGATAAAGAAATCATAGATTTAATAACATTGGGTATAATCACTGATACAGGTCAATTTAAATTTGTATCATCAGATGATGTTTTTACAGATTCTGCACAACTTGTAAAATCTGGTGCCAATATTACAGATTTGGTTAATTTATTACAAAATAAAAATAAAAAGACAGTATTGACTGAATCATTGGCTGTATCTAATGCAGAATTTTTTTATCATGGGCGACTTGTTGTTGCGACAATAGACAGGGCAAGTTATAAAAAACTTGATGGTCGTGGTGAACTTGCATTAAATACTTTGGCAACAATACATGGTGTTGAATACATAGTTTTATTAAAAGAACAAAAAGAAAATGTTATTGGTGTTTCTATACGCAGTAAAACTAAACCAATAAATCACATAGCCCAAACTCTTGGTGGTGGTGGGCATTTATATGCCGCTGGTGCTGTTGTGTCATCTGATTTAGAATCCGTTCGTAATAAGGTTATAATGGCATTCAGGGGGGTATAAATGAAGAAAATAATAAGTTTTGTATTTGGTATGTGTGTTTGTTTATCATGTTATGCAGGTGTTGATAAAACTTTGGTATCGTCCGCAGAAAAATATCTTAATTCCATAACGGGATTAACTGGTAATTTTATTCAATATGCAAACAAGAAAAGTGATACAGGTACATTTTCTATGTTGCGACCTGGACGCATTCGTCTTGATTATGATACAACACCAATACAATTAATAAGTAATGGAACAGATTTATATTTTTTTGATAAATCTTTGGATCAAATAACAACAGTTCCTTTAACCAGCACCCCCGCAGGTATATTGGTAAGAAAGAAAATAGATTTAACAAATGCAGATATTGTTGTAACAGACACAACAGAAAATAAAACAACTTTTTCATTAAAAATGAATATTCGTGATAAGGCGGGACTTGGAAATATGCTTGTCAAATTAAAAAAAAAACCTGTGAAACTAAATTCGTGGATTGTCACAGATGCTACTGGTAATAAAACAGAGATAAAATTTTCAGATTTAGAAAACAAAACTAATTTTGATAAAGATTATTTTCAATTATCTCGTCATAAAACAACCGGAACAAATCATGGTGATGATTTTTACGACTAGGGTATAAATATGTTTGGAATAAGTTGGACGGAATTTTTAGTAATTATTTTAATAGCCATCTGTGTTATACCTACAAAGTATTGGCCAGATGTTGCAAAATGGTTTGGAAAATTTGTAAAGTTTATTCGTAATTTAATTTGGAAAATAACAGATTATTCTGAACAAATACAACATCGGTTGGATATAGAACAACCAATAAATGATATTATTGAAAATGCAAAACAAAATATGTTTGATAATGTAAAACCGATTCGGAAAAAACGGACAATAAAAAAATGAAAATGACATTAATGCAACATTTTTCAGAACTACGTCGCAGAATATTATGGACTCTGTTTATTTTTGTTATTTCTTTTTGTGTTGGTTGGGTTGTTTCACCATATATTGAACATATTTTAATTACGCCTTTGTTAAAAATATGGGATGAAGCAATTTTGCTGTATACGGGAATAACTGACGGATTGCTAATAAAGTTTTCTTTGTCTGGATTGTTTGCTTTTATATTTTCTGTGCCTGTTTTATTATGGCATATATGGGCTTATATTGCACCTGGATTACATAAAAATGAAAAACAATTTTTATTACCTATATTTGTATTATCACCATTGTTATTTATAGTCGGTGTGTGTTTTGCTTTTTATATTTTATTTCCATTTGTATTTCGTTTTTTTATTGAATTAAATACAGATGATATTTTGCCAACTGTTTTGATGCCATCTGTAAAAACTTATTTAACTTTTTCTATTGGGTTATTAAAAATTTTTGGTTTAGCTTTTCAATTACCACTTGTTTTAATTTTATTAAATAAAATCGGTATACTTACAAAACAAACACTTGTTTATGCACGCAGATATGTTGTCGTTTGTATATTTGTTTTATCTGCAATGTTAACACCACCTGATGTATTATCACAAATATTATTAGCAGTTCCTATGTGGTTATTATATGAAGTTAGTTTAATTTTTATGCGTGATTAGTTTTACAGTTTTTTTATTTGTTAAATTATGATATAATTATCCCCAATGAGAAAAGGAATTTTATTTTATATTGGTATGTCGGTCGTTTTATTTGGTTGTGATTTACAACCTAAAATATACGCATTGCCAGATACGATTGATGAATTTATAAATTCCAGATATCCTGCTTTGTTGGCTGATCCAACTACTCAGCCCGAAATATATAATTCCGCTGTAACTGATTATGGTGTATATAATTCGGTTGAGTTATACGGACAGTATACAGATGAAATAACTTATGCAAATGTTTCAGATTATAAATTACCACAAAGCACAGGCAATTCTGATGATTATATAATTGTTGGTAAAAAAACATCAAATGATTTTGTTGTTGTCAATGCTGGTGACACTTTATATTCAATTGCAAAACAGAATAATACTTCTGTTGACGAACTTGCAAAAATAAATTCTTTATCTGCGCCGTTTACATTGTCTATTGGGCAAAAAATAGCATTATCAAAAGTCCCGGAAAGTAAAACAGATACCAAAATCACAAAAACAGAAAACACACCAAAACAAACTATGAATGAAATAACAGTTTCTGCTGGTGATACATTATATTCTTTATCGCGTAAATATTCTGTCCCTGTAAATGATATTGCTGTATTAAATGGATTATCTGCACCATTTACATTATCTGTTGGGCAAAAGTTAAAGATAATATCCCAATCCCAAGATTTACTTATATCTGCAAATACAACACAAACAACTGTTGAAAATACAAATACGTCAAAAAAAATATCATCTGACCCGACCAAGAAATTACCAAAAATACAGGCACGTTCATCAACAAAGTTTTCATGGCCTGTTCGTGGTAAAATAGTATCTGCATACGGTGGCAAAGATAGTGGTGGTTTTAATGATGGGATAAATATCTCGGCACCGGTGGGAACATCTGTCAATGCTGCTGAAAATGGTGTTGTTGCTTATGCTGGAAATGAAGTCAAAGGAATGGGAAACCTTGTAATCATTCAACATAGTGATGGTTGGATGACGGTATATGCGCATCTTGATTCTATGAATGTGAAACGTGGAAACAAAGTTTCTGTGGGACAAAAAATAGGTACGGTTGGAAAAACTGG
>JAKSSZ010000140.1 GCA_024402835.1 Alphaproteobacteria bacterium
AAGAAACAGTTAAAAAATTAAATCGGGCGAACCCGATTTTATCTTTGATTTTGTTGTGTTATTTGGATTTGTGGGGAAATATAAGATCTGTTTAATATTTTATCAACGATTTGTTGGCCAGCATCACCACTGAAAGAGAAGTTTCCCAATTTTTTAGAATACGCATCCAGTGAACCATATAATTTTTTGTGTAAATTTGTTGGTAAAATATGTTTTTTGCGCAATTCGGCACTATAATTTTCTATATACCATACACAAAAAGAAACAACAATGTCACCAAACATATATGTGAATCTTTTTAAACAAGCTGGGCCGTTTTTTATATTAGGGTCTAAAACAGCAATACAACACATGTCTTTTGTGTAATTAGTACCCATCAATGCCATTTGCATATAATCCTGTAACATTTTATCTTCCGTTATTTCTAGATTTTCTTATGTTTTTTTGTGTTATTGTGCTAGCACGCGCTTCACATAATTTAGCAAGTTGTTTTGCTTGTTCATTTTCAAAAATACTCACGCAACCACGAACAGGTATCATTACCGATTTTATTTCGTTTTGTAATGTTTTGGAAACAATTACTCCCAAATTAGATTTTTGTGTACGATACATTTGACATGTTTGGTCGGCAACCACAGACAAGTTATCTGAATTTATAACATTATAAAAGTAATCAAAATCTTTTTTTTCTTGTGTCATTTTTTTATTTCCATTTTTTTTGTGCAGGGAAACCCATTATTATACACAAAAGATAACTTGTCAAATATTAATTTATAGTTTGACATTTGATATATTGTGATAACATTAGGAAGCAATGAAACGAAAAACTATATTGAATCATCTTGATTTTTTAACTAAATATGATGCGCCTAAAAACGTAACACCTTTTTTTATTGTGAAAATTAAACCGGTAAAAGACATAAATAACCCCAGATATGGTATCATAGCATCAAAAAGAACTTTTAAACTGGCCGTTCATAGAAATCGTGCTAAAAGATTATTGCGTGATTGGATTGCTTTTCACGAAAATTTAATGATTGATAAATACGATTATGTTTTCATAGCGCGTGCCGATATTTTATCTGCAACACGTGACAAAGGTCGCGATTTTATAAAACAAGCATTTACATATTTTATTGATAATGACAAAAAAATTTAAATCTATGTCTAAAATTTGCTGTTCTGCGATTTCGTTTTATCAAAAATATATTTCACCGACTATACATGGTAAAGAAACTTGCAGATTTATACCGACTTGCAGTGAATATACATATCAAGCTATCCAAAAATATGGTGCCTTCAAAGGCGTCTGGTTGGGTATAAAAAGAATTTTTAAATGTCATCCACTTGGTGGTTTTGGATACGACCCTGTGCCTTGACATAATATTTCTATGTGGTAAAATTATATGTATATGCAAATATAAAGGATTTTAATTATGTCATCTTTTCGTGCAACAGTTGAAAATATGTCGAAAATAATGGACGATATGGGAATAACAGAATTAGATTTAGAACGTCAATTCTTGTTCGGTATTTACAGAAAGCATATTCATTTATCAAAACAACAAGCTGTAGCAACAACAGTTAGTGTTGCTTCGGAACAAAAGAAAGAAACACAACAAGCGATAGCGGGACACGTTCTAAAGTCTCCTATGGTTGGCGTTGTATATTTATCCCAAGAACCAAAAGCAAAACCTTTTGTTAAAATAGGTGATGTTGTAAATGCTGGCGATACAGTTGCTTTGGTTGAAGCAATGAAAACTTTTAATCCAATAAAAGCAGATATCGGTGGAACAGTAAAAGAAATTTTAATCAAAGATGGTTCTGCTGTGGAATTTGATACCCCTATAATGGTTATTGAAGAGGTTTTATGATGAAACAAATTAAAAAAGTTTTGATTGCCAATAGAG
>JAKSSZ010000141.1 GCA_024402835.1 Alphaproteobacteria bacterium
TTTGCTTTAAAGCCATACGTTTTTGGTTCAAAGCGACCCGCATTCCCAAACCATATTCTGCATTATCTTCAAACAATGAATTTGACCATGCTGGACCATTACCGTCTGTATCATAAGTCCATGGAGTTGTCGGTAAATTTCCACCATAAATAGAAGAACAACCCGTTGCATTAGCTACTATCATTCTATCACCAAATAAATGTGATAATAACCTTATATATGGAGTTTCACCACAACCAGCACATGCACCAGGATATTCAAAATAATGTGGTAATAATTCTATGTGTTTTGGAATATTCAAATTCAATTTTGTTTTATCAAAATCTGGTATGTTTAATGAAGCATCAAAAACAGATTGTTTTTCAATTCCCTGTTTCATTGGTATTAAATTTATTGCACCAACAGGACAATTTTTCATACACAAACCACACCCAGTACAATCAGCAGGAGAAATATTTAATGTATAAAATAAATCTGTTCCCAATTCACATGTTTTAACTGGAACAACAGTGATACCATTTTGTTCCGCAACAGCAACTTCATCTTTTGACATAATTTTCATTCTTATTGCACCATGTGGACACAACATAGAACATTTTCCACATTGAATACATTTTTCAAGATCGCATGTTGCAACACGTGATGCCAAAGCACGCTTTTCATATTTTGATGTTCCTGTTGGATATTGACCTGCCCCGAACAAACCATCTATTTTAAATCTGGATACAGGTAAATCATCACCAAAGCCGGCAGACATTTCACCAAGTGTTCCAGCAATCTCTATTGGTGTGGTTGGAACCATCGTTGGTATAAAATCACCAGATAAATCTGAAACAGATGAAGGTAATGTGTATTTAACTAAATAAGAAGATGCTTTATCAACAGCTTTCCAATTTGCCTCTACAACATCCATACCTTTCTTTTTATAAGTTTTTTCTATGGCTGTTTTAGCAGATTGAGCAGCGATTGCGGGTTCTATAATTTTCGTTAAATTAAAGAAATTTAACATTATAAATGTATTGATTCTATTTCCAAGTCCTAATTCACTAGCGGCTTTATTTGCATCTAAGAAAAATACATTTGCATGCATACGTATCAAATCTTCTTGGGATTTTTTTGGTAAATTTATAAATGCTTCATCTGGTGTTAATGATGTGTTTATCAAAATTGTTCCACCAGGTTTAAGTGCTTTGAAAACATCAAATCGTTGTGCAATCATAAAATTAGAAACACAAATAAAATCTGCAGATTCCACCAAGTATTCACTTTTTATTGGTTTATCAGAAAAACGAATATGAGATTGTGTTATACCACCAGATTTTTTTGAATCGTAAACAGCATAAGATTGTGGATATAAATCAGAACTTTCACCAACTATTTTTACTATATTTTTTACAGCGCCCACTGTTCCATCACTGCCAATTCCATATAATATAGCCGTACGAACATCGTTATTTTCAATAGTAAATATTTTATCTGTTGGTAAAGATAAATTAGTCAAATCATCATTTATCCCAACTGTAAAATTATGATGTAATTTGCCAAGCATCATATTTTCTATGATTGCTTTTACATCACATGGCTTAAATTCTTTTGAACCAAGCCCATATCTGCCACCGACAACTTTTATATTTGCAGGAACTATAGATTTTATATTTTGATACAAAGGTTCACCAATACTGCCAGGTTCTTTTGTTCTATCTAATACTGCAATTTGTTCAACAGTATTTGGAAGTTGTTTTAAAAATTCTGATATTGGGAAAGGATTAAACAAGTGAACTTTTATTAAACCAATTTGCTTTGGTAAATATGCAATTGTTTCTTCTATTGTTTCACAAGCCGAACCCATCGCAACAATAACAT
>JAKSSZ010000142.1 GCA_024402835.1 Alphaproteobacteria bacterium
TTTATGGATGAACCATCTGCAATTGATACAAATGAAACATCTGTTGAATCTGAACCTGTTGTTGAAACAAAACCTATTTCACAAGAAATTATTTCTGAACCTACAACAGAACCACAACCAGAAGAAATCATACCTGAACCCGTTGCTGAACCGATAGTTGAAATCCCAGAATCTACAACAGATATTGAACCAGAAAATGTTGATACAACCACCACAGAAACTATAGATAAACCGGAATATGATGTCGGTTCCAAAGATGATTCTGTATTTGTTGATGAAACAGGAAACGCGGATTCTGATGTGTTTTATGATGAAGCCGAAACAGATGAATCTGTTTCAGATTTATCTGATTCCGAAGAATATTACGAAGAATAAAATTTTTTATTATTTTTCTATGATAACAACAGCAACAGAATAGTTGTCTTGATCGGAAATACTTAAAAATACTTTTGCGTCATTTCCTGCTATTTCTTTTAATTTTGTTTTTGCACCACCAGATATAACAAGTTCTGGCAATCCTGCATCATTATGTGTTACAGATACATCGGAAAAAGTAATATCTTCACTGAAACCGGTTCCCAATGCTTTTAATGTTGCCTCACGTGCAGCCCAAAAATTTGCTAAATGTTTTTCTGCATTTGTATCATCTGCATATTCTAATTCTGCATCTGTAAAAATACGACGTTTTTTCAAAGCGGACCAATCTAAAAATCTATCGCTTGCAACAATATCTATTCCTATTCCAACTATCATATTTCCCTTTCCTTTATGTGTATATAAATCACACACATATAGTTATAAATAATTTATACCGATTCGTGCAAGTAAAAAATAATATTTGTAAAATTATTGTTTTATGTGTATTATATATCGCATATCGGGGTGTAGCTCAGACTGGTAGAGTATTTGCATGGGGTGCAAAGGGTCGCAGGTTCAATTCCTGTCACCCCGACCAAAAAATTAAAACCGACACATTTTTGTATCGGTTTTATTTTTTGTTTGAGAGATGTACGGAATACAACCAAAATATATTTTTATAGTATGTTTTTTTATGTTATAATTATGTCAAAGGAAAGCGTATATGGCAGAACAAAGTATTGAAATACAAAATGCAAAACAAACTATTAAATTATTGAAAGATTATGCTGGTGCAAAAACGCAACAAAAGAAAAATGTATTGCTAAATCAAATACGTTCTGTCAATTTATGGATATACTTTTCTCTTATAAAAAATAATGAGCCACTTGATTTGGTTTCCAAAATTGAAAAAGCAATTTCACTTAATAAATACAGACCTAAAAATATGTCTATTACTCAAATGGCTATAAATAAAGATTTGAATAATATAGGTGGTGAATTTGATACGTTTGATAGCAAATTAGAACAAATGGTTAAAAATAAAGAAAAACCGGAAATAATACGGGAAAGATTTAAACGAGGAATCACTAATATATCTATGTTGGCAAAACAGTTTTCAATGGATTGGATACACAGATTAAATAATCATAAAGATTTAGTTAATTTTGCTCGTAATGCGACCAGTGATAATATGGTCACTGCATATAATGAATTGTTTGAAGCATTAAATAAAGATTTTTGTGATGAATATAAATGCCGAATAAAACAAAGGATTATAACAGATTGGGCAACATCTGATATTAAACCTGACTATTGGTCTGATGATACACTGGGGTTTCATCAGGCTACAGGAGAATTAGTTTTGGCTAAAAAAGAAAAGGAAAATTTTGATAAATTTATAAATAACGGAAAAAAAATAGAAGAATACCCCGGATTTATTCGTTATTCACATGTTTTGGTAAATATTGCAAATGTTAGAAAATTACATTCAAATCC
>JAKSSZ010000143.1 GCA_024402835.1 Alphaproteobacteria bacterium
GGGACATTATTAAATACAGAACGTAATAAGTGGGGATTTGTGTTTTGGTTAGTGTCTAATTTTTATTTGACGTTAAAATTTTGGTACATAGCGGAATATGCACAAAGTATTTTATTTGCCATTTATACATTGCTTGCAATACGTGGGATTTATAAATGGACTGAAGAAGAGTTTAAAGCAAAAGGCATTAAATAAATAAAAAATGCAAATAATACAGACATCTAAATAAAAAAGAGGTGATTGTATTATGTCGTTTGATTTTTTTCTATGGGTATGGGTATTTGTGCTGTTGATTGGATTTATTTGTGTATTTGAGGCAACATTATCAAGTTTATTTGGATATGTGATTTTACTTGGTGCAGGTGTGTTTTTTTGTATTTATTTCATACGATTAAACTTGTTATTTATGGGCGTGTTATTTGCAGTATTAGGTCTATTAGCTATAAGATACCTATTTTCAGAAATAAAATTCAGAAAAAGGTAAAGGAGGAGCTTGTGTGAATGATGAAAATTTAATACCATTGTCAAAGAGAAGCCAAAGAGATAGAAAAAGAATATCCAAAATGGGGAATGATGCGTTTAGGGCTAAATGCAAACGCACAGGAGAAATAAAAGAAGCAATAAATGTACTGCTAAAAATGGAGATACCCGGTAGCGATAAAACCGGTGCGGAAGCATTAGCATCAAAATTATTTCAGTTAGTTCTTAAAAAAGATGATGTATCGGCGTTTAAAGCATTAATGGAATACAGCGGTCAAAAACCAACTGATAAGCTGGAGATAACCTCGGTAGACAAAACAATAACTGATTTACAAAATTACATTAAAGGCAAAAAGAATGGCAAAAAATCTAAGTAAGATTGATTATTTAGATTTAATAACAGATGAGCCGTATATCTTAGGCAAATTAGTTGGGTTTGAGGATTTGACCGAGCTACACAATAGTTGGATTAAAAAAATGCTTTTTAGTGCAGATGATTTTACGTTACTTGCACATCGTGGAAGTTATAAAACAACGTGTTTAACAATAGCACTTGCATTAATGGTTATTTTGGAACCGAATAAAAATATAATTTTTTTACGCAAAACTGACGTTGACGTAAAGGAAGTTATAACACAGGTTCAAAAGATACTATCAACTGAATTAATGCGGTATATTGTTAGGGAAATTTATGGTATTGAATTACAGTTAACTAATGTTTCGGCATTTACGTTAAACACTAATTTAAAAACATCTACTAAAGGTGCAGCGCAAATAGTTGGTATGGGTATTAAAACATCAATCACAGGTAAACACGCAGATATTGTTATCACAGACGATATTGTAAACGTAAAAGACCGGGCAAGTCGTCCGGAACGTGAAACAACCAAGTTGGCATATATGGAATTACAAAACATACGTAATAGGGGTGGCCGGATAATTAATACTGGCACCCCATGGCACAAAGAAGATACAATCTCATTTATGCCGAATGTAAGCCGGTATGATTGTTATAGCACAGGGCTTATTGATAGGGATAAATTAGAAGAAATTAGAAAAACAATGACGCCGTCACTATTCGCTGCTAACTATGAGTTAAAGCATATTGCTGCGGATGAATGTTTATTTGATAATCCTAAGTTTATAAAAGACATAAGCCGTATATATAACGGCATTGCGCATATTGATGCAAGTTATGGTGGTGGTGACGGCACAGCGTTTAGCATTGTAAAACAATACGACGATAACTATGTTGCGTTTGGGAAACGTTGGGATAAACACGTTGATGATTGTATTGATGAAATAATGGCATATATGAATTAGCATAATTACCTTGTATTAATAATATATCTAAA
>JAKSSZ010000144.1 GCA_024402835.1 Alphaproteobacteria bacterium
CAAATACATATCAAATACAGGCATTACAACACTAAAAATAAAATATAATAATATTCTGGGTTATTTTATAGAGGTTCCTTCTTCTCGTGCTGAAACTCTGTTGAATCCAACTTCTGGTTTTATACACAGACAAACAATGGTCGGTAACGTTCGTTTTACAACCGAAGAACTTATAAATCTGGATAACGATATTCGCAGCGCTTCGGAAAAAGCAACAGCAATAGAAAACGAAATAATATCAAATTTAATAGATAAAATAAGAACAATATCGGACGATTTATTAAATACTGCTGATTTAATTGCCGATTTAGATGTTTGGAATACTTTGGCGTATTGCGCAAATATCTATTCTTGGACTTGCCCAACAATAACAAATAATGACGAATTTAATATAACTGGTGGCAGGCATCCTGTTATTGAATATGTATTAAATCAAACAGGTGATAATTTTGTAAAAAACGATTGCGTTTTGGATAAAAAACCGGTGGCTTTGCTAACAGGTCCAAATATGGCCGGTAAATCGACTTATTTGCGTCAAAATGCTTTGTTGGTTGTTCTGTCTCATTTGGGTTCTTTTGTTCCAGCAACCCATGCTGTGATTGGTATTTGTGACCAATTGTTCAGTCGTGTTGGTGCGTCTGATAATCTGGCGGCTGGTCAATCTACATTTATGGTGGAAATGGTAGAAACTGCAAATATATTAAATCGTGCAACAAAACATTCTTTTATTATATTTGATGAAATCGGTCGTGGAACGGCTACTTATGATGGAATGGCCATAGCCCAAGCCGTCTTGGAACATTTAGATGTTTTACAAGCACGCACGTTGTTTGCAACGCATTATCACGAATTAACTAAATTGGTTAATGATGACAATTTATCAAAAGTTTCGTGTTTAACAATAGATGTCCGCGAACATAACAACGATATTATATTTTTACATAAAATTATATCTGGAACAGCAAATAAATCTTATGGTATCGCAGTAGCAAAAATGGCAGGTATGCCAAACGAAATCGTAAAGCGTGCCGAAGAAGTTTTATTAAATCTTGAAAACACGCCTGTTCAAAAAACACATAAAAAAGATAACAATAATAACCCACAATTGTCTTTGTTTTAATATGAACGGAATAATTATTTTAGATAAACCGACAACAATGTTCAGCAGAAAAGCCGGACGAACAATAGCAAATTTCTTTGATGAAAAAAAATTTGGGCATTTAGGAACTTTGGATCCAATGGCAACTGGTGTTTTACCGATTTTTATTGGTAATGCGACAAAAATAATCCCGTTTCTGGAGCAAATATCAGACAATAAAAAAGAATACTTGTTCGGTATTAAATTTGGCACCCAAACAGATACTTTGGATATAACAGGCAAACAAATAAATCAAAGTGATATAATACCAACTGTTGAAGAAATACAGAGTGCATGTAATAAATTAAAAGGTGAAATATTACAAATACCGCCACAATATTCTGCAATTCATATAAACGGACAACGTGCTTATGATTTAGCCCGCAAAGGTCAAGAGTTTGATATTACCCCACGCAAAATTACAATTTATAACTTGGAATATATTGATAAAACAGACAATGTTTATAATTTTCGGGTTGTTTGTAGTACCGGAACATATGTTCGTTCTATTGTAAAAGATATATCAAATTTATGTGGTACGTATGGGACAACAACATATATCAGACGAACATATACAAACGGTTTTGATATAAAAAATGCTGTCCAACTTGATTTTTTAGAAAATCTACATAATAATAATGGTGACATAACAAAATATTTGTTATCGTCCGA
>JAKSSZ010000145.1 GCA_024402835.1 Alphaproteobacteria bacterium
TCTTTTGATGTTTTGGCATTATCAAGCAACCAAAGTAGCTTTGTTTGATTCAACAATGTCTTAAGTTTTTGACCGCATTTTGATAATTCTGCTTTTTTAGAAGCCAAGATTTTTTTCAATTGTTCAAAGGATTTTATTTGTTTTTCGTCTTGAGGCTTGATTTGCGACAAATAATCATGTGCAGTCTTATTATTGTTGTCGGACATAGCAAAGATTAATACATATGTTATGCTATTTGCGATATCTATGGCAATGTTTGTATGTCCTGTTTTAACAGCCCAAATAAGCAATGTTGCATTGTTTTTGTCTGTCAAAGCCCAATTAAAACTGGGTTTTTGGCTTAATTGTTTTAAAGAGTTGCGTATTTCTTCATCTGCATGACCCGCAAACGCAGATTCAAAAGATGTTTGCCATTTACTGATTTGTTCGATTGTTAAATTTATCATTGCCATAATTTCATCCTTTATTACCAATTTTTATAGTGGGAAGTTATTATAGTCTAACAATTGTGTTTGTCAATGTAATATGTTGGTAATGCTTTAACGAGTGTTCATCCCCAATGTCTTGTATGTTTGTTGGGCGTTGTTCAGTAGTGTGTTATAACTTATTTCTTCTGTGTTTAACATGTCGGGGATTTGTGGAATTGTTTTGTGGCCTAACATAGCGCGTGTCCCAGTCAATAAAGAATTTCGTTCTGTTGCGAATAAAATTTGCCCATTTTCTGTTGTTTTGTGCTTGTCGCCTGGGGCGCCACTAAGTCCAACTGGGCTATGTTCAGTTGTGGGGTCTTGTTTGATTTTATCTGTCAGTACTATATTTCCAAATCTTGGACCATAAAAACCTGTTTTTATATTTTTTGGTGTTTCGGATTTAATGTTTTCTTTCATCCGATAATCTAATTCGTTGTAATATCCGATTTGAGTATCGTATGCGCTGGCAAAAGACAATGTTGTAAATTTAAAGTCTTCCAGTGGTGCAAAAGGTGCATGATTTATGGCTAATAAATTTTTTTGAATTGTATGCATGTCGTTCAAACTATATGTGTATTGATTAGATTTTTGTTGCATACGTTTTTCTATCATGCGTAACACATATGTGCCATGGCAATGTGTATAAATAACCATATTTCTAAAATTTTTTATCGCTTCCTGTGGGTCTAACATTTGATTGTTTGGCGTCAATAACCTTGGTGTAAATGCGAAATTAAAAACATCGTAAATATAATTCGGATATACATTACACAATGGATAAGATTGATTCAAATATGCGATGTCTTCCAGTTTTATTCCATTGCCGTATTTTTGCAAACTATCTATATCGCGGAATTCACGAAACAGATTTAGACGGTCAATACTACTATTGCGGTCGCGAAATTTATAATAAGCAGAATATATATCTAATCCTGATGTTATGTTGTTCAAATATAATGTCTTGGCTATGGTAATGCAGTAATTATGCGCCCATTTTGCAGTGTTTGTGTTTTCGCCCCCCAATATAAATATGCATGGACGCGATAAATCCATTTCTTCGACGGATGTTATATCCCCAGGATTTTCAAGTCTTACTTTTATAAAAAGAACAGAACTTATATCTTGCATGATTACAATTATAATACAAAAAACAAGTTTGTCAATCATTTAATCCCAAAACAAATTGCCTTAAAAACTTTATTTATGAATCATTAGGTTTGTGTGATATAATATTACAGAAAGGGAAAAATATGAATTTTGAAGAATTAAGACAGAAAAAGATT
>JAKSSZ010000146.1 GCA_024402835.1 Alphaproteobacteria bacterium
AATCTGTGTTTATATTCATCTGTCCACTTAAAACATTTGCTATTTTATTTTCACGTTGTGCCATTTCCATATATTTATCACGATTTTCCTCACATGCGACACTGGCTAATTTAGTATAAACATTCGCATTATTATAATGATCTTCATAATTTTGCGTATTTTCATCAAACAAACCTTCTTTTAATAATTGTTCTATGGCTTCACAATCACGTTCTGGTAATTTTTCAACTACTTGTTTTTGTGGTTGTTGGGGTTTTACTTCAACAACACGATTACAATTTTGAGAATACACTTCATTTAACTCTTTAACCAGTTGAGCATTATTGCTACGAGCAGCATTTAATAATTGACTTGCTATTTCATCACACTTGTATTCGGGCATACCAATTTTTTTAAAATGAATTTTTTTACCATTATCCAAAGTCCAACCAACAAAAATGCCGATTAAGAATAAAACAATTAATGCGACTATTCCATATATTCTATATTTTTTTGCTTCTGTCATTTTTTGTTTTTTTTTTTCTCTCCTTGGTTTTATTTATTTTATTATTCTGTTTTTTATTGTGATAATTCTATCAGATTTTTTTGCTAAATTCATATCATGAGTGACAAATAACATAGACATTTTATTTTTACGAACCAAATCCAATAATAAATCAAATACCATTGTAGCATTTGCTGGATCCAAGTTTCCTGTTGGTTCATCAGCTAATAATATTTCTGGATTATTTGCCAAAGCACGTGCAAGCGCAGTTCTTTGTTGTTCACCACCAGACATTTCGTTTGGATAATGAGACATACGATGATATACATTAGCACTGCGTAATAATTTTATTGCGCGCGCCCGTGCAACATTTGGTTCAATACCATTTGCAAGCATCGGCATTTCTACATTTTCCAAAGCAGTAAAATCTGATAGCAAATTATGTCTTTGATACACAAACCCCAATTTATTACGACGTAATATAGTTTGCATTTCTGAAGTTATTCTGTGTATTGGTGTTCCATCAATATAAATTTCACCTGCTGTTGGTTTTTCCAATAATCCAACGCACTGTAATAGTGTTGATTTACCAGAACCACTTTGTCCAACAAGAGCAACTATTTCACCACGATACAAATCAAATCCACCACCACGTAAAACATTCAATGGTTGATTTCCTTCGACAAAAGTTTTTTTAATATCCCGAACAGATAAAACAATGTCTTTTTTAGATATTTTCGATAAAGAATTTAATATACTTGCCATTTGTTTTCCTATTCATTTCTTAAAGTTTCTACGGGATCCATACTTGCTGCTTTCCATGCTGGATATAATGTAGCCAAAAACGATAATGCTATTGCTATGCACGCAATACCCAACACACTGGATATAACAAGTTTTGACGGTAATTCTGATAAATAATATAATTCCGATGGAAACAAATCTTTACCGGTAATAAATTGAAAGAAATGACGTATTGGTTCTATGTATACAGAAATCAAAATTCCAAGTCCAGTTCCAAAAAATGCCCCTATCATTCCGATACTTGTTCCGGATAACATAAATATTTTCATCATAGATTTTTTAGAAACACCAAAAGTTCGTAATACAGCAATATCTTTTGATTTATCTTTTACTAACATTACCAAAGAAGAAACAATATTAAACGCAGCAACAATTACTATTAATAATAATATTAAAAACATAACATTAGATTCTACTTGTAATGCACCAACAAAACCGCGATTTAAATCACGCCAATCA
>JAKSSZ010000147.1 GCA_024402835.1 Alphaproteobacteria bacterium
TTTAACAATGTTTTTAACAATTTTTTTGGCTATTTTTACGGTTTTTAAGGGATTTGTTGAAAATAAAACGCATTGAAAAACGGTTAAAAAAGCGTGTTTTTTTCAATATTTTTAACATTTATCTGTTTATGTTTTTTATGCTTGTTGAAAATTGTTGAAATTGTTATAATGAGAATATCCATGGAGGGATTTTCAATAAAATGAGACAACAAGTGCTGAAAGCTTTGGCGAATCCATCGCTGTTGTTTGGTGTGCCATACACTCTGGCTGTACTGAATTTTATGGTTCAGTTTACGGTATTTATTGTCTTGTATGTTGTTGGTTTGACTATATTAGATAGTGATATAGTTAACAGATATCTTAATCCATTATATTTTTTAATATCTGTATGTTTGGTTCATATGCTTTTTGCACGTTTTGCAAAAAATGATTCACAAATTGGTCAAGTTTTAATCGCAAGAATTAAAATGATGAAAAACAAGATACCACGGAGATTATCTGCATGATAGAAAGTTTTTTTAGATTTTTTGCCGGTGGTGGTCTTTCTGTGACGATGACACTCACTGTTATGGTGGTGGCTATTATACTTGTTTTTGTTATTTTAATGATGTATGTGCCGACAATTGTAAAGCATGTATTTCCAAAATTTGGTTATAAACATTATGCAGATTATATACCTTTTGAAACAGTTTATACTGATAATTCATTAGAGTTAGATAATGGTTCTTTGATTCGTGTTTATCGTGTTTCAGGGGTACAGACCAGTATGCAGACAGAAGAACAACGTTCTAAATTCCTTGATTTGCGTTCTCAAATTTTTAATCAAATTCATGATCCAAATGTAACATTGCGGTTCTTTACAATACGTGATGCGGTTGCTGAAAATACAGATTATGAATTTGATCAACCTGTATTACAAAGCATATATGATAAATGGCATTCCCAAGGTTTGCGGATTTTTTTAAATAATTATTATATTATTTTGTCTGTCAAGGGCGGTGTAAATAATCGCGATTTATTAAATCAATATGGAAATTATATAGAATCTATACTTGCACCATACAATCCAAAAGTTCTTGAAAATGATACACGTGATAATATGGCGAAATTTTTTGGTCGTATATTTTCACCAATTACAAAGCCATCACCCCAGGTTTGTAATGAAAAAATCAAAGAATTATCAACTGTGGACGATGTTGAATTTTTATCAGATGGTAATGTTAAATATATAAGTGGTGACCGTGAATATTATTCATCGTTAATATCTTTTCGGGCCGCCCCAGATTATTTGGATGAAGATTTCTTTGATTCTGTGAATACTATTCAGACAGAAATGATTTGTATGAATGGGTTCAAAATTATGGGTGCCGCCGATGTAGAGGCCGTTCTGCGTCAACGTCGCAGTACTGCATCTAATGAAAATGATTCAACCGAAGAACAAATTTCAGATGCGGAATCTGTGATGGATGAAAATGTATCTGGAAATCAAACATTGGTAAATTATTATCCGTTATTTATAATATTTGGTAAAACAGAAGAAGAATTAAAAAATTATGTAGATGAATTCAAGAAAATATGTGCTTCTTTTGGTGTTTCACCAATTCAGGAAAATTTTGCGTCCAAAGTATCATGGTTTTCAATGGTTCCTGGTTTTGATACATTTTCACGGACATTCAAAATGTTGTCACCTTC
>JAKSSZ010000148.1 GCA_024402835.1 Alphaproteobacteria bacterium
ACTGACGACCCCTTGCATGCCATGCAAGTGCTCTACCAACTGAGCTACAACCCCAAGGCAAAAGTTATTTTATATTTCTTCTTGCAAAAAGTCAAATCTATTTGCTAACATTTTGTATAACCAAGGAGAAATATATGGATTATAACAATCTTAAATCAGAAGTTGAACAAAAAACAGCCCAAACACTGGAAGTTTTACAAAATGAATTTGCTGGATTGCGTACAGGTCGCGCATCTGTTCATCTATTAGATGGTATTCGCGCAATTGTATATGGTGCAGAAATGCCATTAAACCAAGTAGCAACCGTATCAGCGCCAGACACACAAACTCTATCTGTCACAGTATGGGATATTGCAAATGCGCCAATTGTAGAAAAAGCAATTAGAGATTCTGGTTTGGGATTAAATCCAATGACAGCTGGTGGTGTTATAAGATTAAATTTACCACCTTTAACAGAAGAACGTCGCCGTGAACTTACAAAAGTTGCTGGTAAATATGCCGAAGAAGCAAAAATTTCTATACGCAATATCAGACAAGATGCTATGAACAAGATAAAACGCGCTGTCACAGACAAAGAAATATCTGAAGACGACCAACACAAATACGAAGAAGATTTACAAAAAGTTTTTGATGGACGTTGTTCCGAAGTAGATACAATGGAAAAACAAAAACAATCAGATATTATGTCTGTATAGTAAAACACAGCAAGAGAATATATCATGTTTACTCTATTAAAGCGCAAAAATTATGACGAACATAAAATTCCTCAACATATTGCTTTTATATGTGATGGGAATCGCAGATGGGCAGAAAAGAAAGGTTTACCACCATTGGCTGGACACAAAGCCGGGATTTCTAATTTTGAAAATTTGGTTGATTGGTTTATGGCTCGTGGGGTATCTACCATAACATTTTTTATCTTTTCCACTGAAAATTGGAATCGTTCAAAAGAAGAAGTAAATTTTTTAATGGATTTATTCTATTCTGAATTAAAAAAGAATTTGAAAAATGCCATTGAAAAAAATTTACGCTATAAAATTATCGGCTCTCGGGATAGATTACCAAAGAAATTGGCAAATTTGTGTGATGAACTGGAAGAAAAATCTGCAGAAAATTCAAATGGGACTGTCGTTTTTGCTTTGAATTATGGTGGTCAAGATGAAATTATACGTGCCGTAAATAAAGCCATAGAAAACGGAAAACCTGTTGATAAAGATTCTTTTGAAACATTTATGGATACTGGCGATTTATTACCAATAGATTTGATGGTACGAACAAGTAATGAAAATAGAATATCAAACTTTTTATTATGGAAACTTGCGTATGCGGAACTGTTATTTATACCAGAACATTGGCCAGAATTGGTAAAATCGGAAAAATTATGGCAACAAGTATTGGATGAATATTCAAAAAGAAACCGTCGCTTTGGTGGTGGAAAAAAATTACATTACAAAGGAAAATAAAAAAACGAGATAACAACATGAAAAAAAGTAATACGTTTCTAAGAGTTATGACTGCTATTAGCATGATATTTATTGCGGGGATAGTCGCAACATGTGAATATTATAATATTCCTGCAACACGTTGGTGCGGACTTCTTATTGGTATTGGTGCCTTGATTGAATTCTATCTCATTTGTAAAAAACAAAACAAAAATATATTCCATACAAAAG
>JAKSSZ010000149.1 GCA_024402835.1 Alphaproteobacteria bacterium
TGAAATTAGAGATACCGCTTTATTGGAATTATATAATGTAAAAGAACAGTTTTGTTACATTCACAATGATGATTTTGGTGTAACTGACGATGTTGGATATCCTTATTTACCTCAATATACAATGGAAATCAATGTCCCTAATAATTCTTATGGATTTAAGATTTCGATTTTGGATCCTAAATATGTAGATGTATCATTGAAACATGATGTTATACCCGTACAGGAAGATTTTAAAGGAAGAGACAATAAATATGCAAAGAGCGACTACTATGAATCTGACGGAAGCGAACAACCATACCCAATTGTAATTTCAGAACCCTTTGTGATTATGGGAGAAAAAGGAATTAGTGTAACAATTTTCCCCTTCTTATACAATCCTAAAAAAAACAAATTACGTGTACTTACACATGCAAAATTTAAGATTAGTTATTCTTTGACATCAAATCAAAATGATTGTTCTGAACCATCGGATGTAAAAAAAAGATATCTGAAGAATTTTTTTGCAAATTACAACACAGATATACTTAAAAGTGGTAGTTCATTTTGTGGGAAATATTTAATAATAACAGATGCGACCTTTGAAGAAACACTTTCTTCTTTTGCAAATTATAAGAGAAATATTGGTTATGATGTAGATGTTTACACAACAAACACAACAGGAAATACCGTTACCAGCATAAAAAACTTTATACAAGCAAAATACGACAACACAGCAACACGACCTGATTTTGTCTTATTGGTTGGAGATTATAGTAAAATACCCGCATCGTGTGGAAGCGTAAGTTATGACATTGACAATCCAATATCTGACCTCAATTATGCACGATTGGCAGGTAGTGATTATTTCGCCGATGTGTTTTTGGGAAGATTTCCTGTTGGTTATACAGTAGAGCTGCAAAATATTATAAATAAAACCATATATATGGAAATGAACCTGCATTCTTTTGATAAAGAAGCGGTGTTCATTGCAGGGGCTGAAAATAATAACTGGATGCAAAATCAATTTGAGAACGGACACGATTATGTGGTTTCCGAGACTTTTAACCCAGAAGGTTATACTTGTCATAAATTATATCAACCCTCTATTTCATCCATTATAAATGCAATAAACGACAATCCATTATATGTGGTTTATTCAGGACATGGAAATGAAACATGCTTGGAGGGAATTTCGTTTTCTTTATGTAAATCAGATTTTAGTGACATAAATAATAGAATCTACCCTTTTATTTTTTCATTTGCTTGTCGTACGGGAAGATTCTCAAACCAAAATTGTTTTGGTGATAGTATTTTAGCCAATGTAAATGGGGCTGTTACTTATTTTGGTTCTTCAGTTGAGACGATGGTTAATAGTGACAAAGCAATTGAAAAGAAAATTTTTGGAGATGCGTTTACGGATGAAGAACATATATCGGCAATAATAGGCTTGGGGATGAAAAGATATTGGGAACGATTTTGGTCGTCACTTGCCGAGAATAAAACAGAGAGATATATGAAAGCATATAATCTTTTAGGAGATCCGTCGTTAAATATATTAGGATTGGGATGTCGAACATCATGGAATTTCCAAAATCCTGAAGTATTCTGTAACAATGCAGATATTACGTACGCCGCTACGAACCATATCACAAACAATAATAGTTTTG
>JAKSSZ010000015.1 GCA_024402835.1 Alphaproteobacteria bacterium
CAGCATTATTTATTTTGGAATCAACAGATAATGCCGTTGATATTATTTTTTCAGCAGGATAATTTTTATCAACAATAAATGCAAAATCACGACTTATTGGCATAAAATCTGTCATTGGTATTTTTTTATATTTCGCATTTTGTGGTAAATTATTTATATCATCTATTATGGCTATCATTACCGGTGTTTTGATATGCAACTGTTTTGCAACAGATGGATGTAATTGACCGAATGATGCTATTGTTTTTTTACCCTGGGTTATGGCACCATATCTGTATGGATGCGCCCATTTTGGTGAATTAGCCGTATCTATTGTATATTTTTGTGAGCCAAGCAAAGATATTAAATCTGCTTTGACATCAAAAACATCCACATTGCGATTACGTTTCTGCCAATGTTTTGGTGATGTTTCGCCGGTTCTGATTATACAAATAGACGTATGTTGTTCATTTGGATTATCACCATCAAATACAGTTCCAAGTTCAAACATATTCAGATTTGAAAAACCACGTTTTTCATTATTGACAACGGCAACTAATAAATTACCAAGTAAATTATTACGTGCCGTATCCATATCAACAATAATTGGATTTTTAATTTTTATTATTGGTTTATCTGTTATTAAACTTTCAACTTTGGAATTACCAAAACCAAAAGTTATAGTTTCATTTAAGCCACGATTTGCCAATTTTTGTTTTAACGATATATTCATATCTTTGTGTTCTACTACCATTGTATTTTGTGGCATTTCTGTGAAGCCCAATTTTTCGTATCCATATATACGAACCAATTCAGAAACTATATTTTCCGGAATAACAATATCTGTTCTTTGTGGATTTGGTGTGATTATCCAATTTCCATTTTTGTTTTGCTGAACAGAAAAATGCAATTTTTGTAAAATATCTTTTTGAGTATCGGGGGCTAAATCTATTCCCGTTTTTTGTTTAAACAATGACGGGTTATATTCTATAGATTCTGGGGTATAAGATAAACGACCAGCACCAGATACATTTACTATTTTTCCACCACATTCATCCATTATAATTTTTGAAGCAAATGAAAGTGCTTTTAATGTTCCGTCCGGATTTATGTTACGTTCATAACGATATGAAGAATCTGTTGAAATACCATATCTTTTTGCCGTTTTACGAACAAATACCGGGTTAAAGTAAGCAGATTCCAAAATAATGTTTTTTGTTTCGTTTGTTGTTGAAGCACGCATACCCCCAACAACACCACCCAAAGCCAAAATACCATTTTCATCACAAATTACTAAATCTTTATCACATAATTCGTATTCGGTTCCAAATAAATCTGTGAATTTTTCTTTGTCTTTTGCCATACGAACTGTTATGTCACCAACAACTGCATCTGCATCAAAACAGTGCATTGGTTGTGCCAAGTCATAACAAATATAATTTGTTGCGTCTATGGCTGTGTTTTTTGGATTTATTCCGGCTGATAACAAACAACTTTTAATTGTTTCATTTGATTGTTTGTTTTCTATTCCATGTATTTCACAAAAACGATATGTCGGACAAGCATTTGTAGCAAGTAAATTTACTTTTCTGGAACCGGACACACTTTTCAAATCTGTTACAGTTTTATCAACAAATTCGCCAGCACCAGCGGCACTTAGATCCAACGCAATACCACGAATAGACAAATAATCTGGGCGATTTGGTGTTATGGATGTTTCAAAAATCGCAGAAGCCGTAGATGCCAAAGCAGATATTGGTTGCCCGATTGTTTCTGTGTTTTCATCCAATTCAATAATTCCACTGTGGTCGTCGTTTATTCCCAACTCTTTACCAGAACACATCATTCCATTGGAAACAACACCACGTAATTTACCGCTTTCAATAATTATGTCCCCAATTTTGCAACCAGGTATTGCCAAAGCAGAAACCAAACCAACACGAGCATTTGGCGCACCACATACAACCTGACGTAAAACACCAGAACCATCATCAACCTGTAATACATGTAAATGGTCGCTGTTTTCATGTGGTTTACATTCAATAATTTTTGCGGCGATTGGTAATACAGGATTATATAAATCTTCGACTTCCAGACCAATAGCGTTTAATTTATCTGCTATTTCTTGGGGTGATAGATTTGTATTCAAATATTGTTTTAACCATTTATAAGACCACTTCATTTTTACCCCCGTATTAAAAACCACTATTTTTTAACCAACGAATATCGCTATCATAGAAAGCGCGTAAATCGTCCAAGCCGTATTTTAACATTGTCATTCTGTCCCAACCAAAACCGAAAGCAAAGCCCTGATATTTATTGGGGTCTATGTTGCAATTTTTTAATACATTTGGATGAACCATTCCTGCGCCACAAATTTCAAGCCATTTATCGCCCCATTTCATATCAAATTCAACAGATGGTTCTGTAAATGGGAAATATGATGGACGAATACGAATCTCTATTTCTTTTTCAAAAAACTTTGATAATAATGCGCGTAATGTTCCAATTAAATCAGACATTGTTATATTTTTATCTATGTATAATCCCTCCATTTGACCGAACATAGCAGAATGGGTTGCATCTAATTCTTTGCGATATGTAGGTCCAATAGCAAATATTTTTATTGGCGCACCATTTTGTTCCATCGCACGAATTTGTATTGCTGATGTTTGTGTGCGCATTACATTACCATTTAAAAGGAAAAATGTATCTTGCATATCACGAGCAGGGTGATATTCGGGTGTATTTAATGCAGTAAAATTATGCCAATCATCTTCGATTTCGGGACCAGTCATAAGAGTAAAACCGAACGATTCCAAAATACCAGTTAAATCTTTTAATGTTTGTGTCAATGGATGTAATGTCCCATGATTTTCTGGTTCGTTATCCAATGTGACATCTATGTATTCACCAGCAAGTTTAGAATTAAGTGCGATATTTTCAAGTTCCGATTGTTTTTCTTTGAATAACTGACGCAATTGGGTATTTTCAGTATTTACAATTGCACGTTCTTCGTTGGACAATTTAGCCATTTGTTTTAATTTGGCCGTCATTGTTCCATCTTTGCCGAAAGTTGCAGTATATAATTCTTGTAACTCTTCAAGAGATGATATGTTTTTAATTTTATCTTTCATATTTTCCCCATTTATAAAAACTAAGACCGTATTGCTACGGCCTTATAATTTTAACAAAACAAAACCACTGCCGTAAAGCGTTATTTCGCAGATTCGGCAATAAATCGTTTTGCTGTTTCAATCAAAGTATTAAAGTTTGTGTCTGCTTCGTATGCCATTTGAGCCAAAACTTTACGGTCAAGTGTAATACCAGCTTTCTTTAATCCGTTAATAAATTGACTGTAAGTCAAACCATTAGCACGAACAGCAGCATTAATACGAACAATCCATAAAGAACGAAAATCACGTTTCTTTACACGACGATCGCGATATGCATATTGTCCAGCTTTTTCGGTTTTTTCCCTTGCAGCACGATATGTAGAATGATGACGAGCTAAGTAACCTTTGGCCCTATCAAGTATCTTTTTGTGTTTTTGTTTTACTGTAATTCCGCGTTTAACTCTTGCCATAATTGCCCCCTATGTTATTTCAATCCGTATGGAGCCAATATTTTGGCTTGACCCATCATGTTTTCATTCAAATACTGTGGTTTAGATCCAGCGTTATTTGCACGTTTGGATTTATGTGACAGACATTTGTGGTGAGAGTTTCTGGCAACACGAATTTTACCAGTAGCAGTCATTGACGCACGTTTTTTCATGTACGATTTTGTTTTCATTTTAGGCATTTTTTATCCTTTTTGTTATTCCTCGTGGCAATGCCTTGCCATGTTGGATTGAAGATATTTTGACAGATAAAAAAGAAAAATCAAGTTTTTATTGAATATTTGCTATTTTAGAATACACTATCAGTTATGTTAAACACTTCTGTATCTTCTAAACTGAACAACATTATCAAAGCCGTTATTTCTGCGACAATTTTACCTGTATTTTTTATCTATATTATGATTGATAAACCAGATTATTCGGTTATGAATGGTTTAGCACATGTTGTATTACCTGTGGCAAATTGGACAGGACAGGTTATTACATGGCCAATACGATTTGTGGGAAACAGTATTCATTGGATTCATGAAATGACAACTTTGAAATCAGAAAACGAAGAATTGCGCGCAAAATTAGATATGGCGTTAAAAAATAAAAACTATTGCGATATAGCAATTAAAGAAAATCAAAAATTGGAAAAAGAATTAGATATTTATCATGCTTCCCCATTTGATGCGATAATAGCAGATATAAAATTTGATAATTCGGCCTTTCATCACAATACGTTTTTTATAAACAAAGGTAAAGAAGACGGTATCAAAAATGGTATGGTTGCGGTTTCTTTGGATAATAGATTAGTTGGTATTGTGACAGATTCTGCAAGTGGTTTTGCACGTATAAAATCACTATCTGATTCTGATACAAATATAGCAGTTAGAATATCCGGATCAGAAATTTATGGTTTTTTACAAGGAAATGGAAAAACAAAAGCGTCTATTGGTTTTTTTAGTGACCCACAATTTATAGCAAGAAAGGGGTTGAAATTAATAACAAGCAACATTAGTGGAATTTTGCCATCCGGTATTTATGTTGGTGATATGATTGATGATACATACGTAAATATATTAAAACCAAATAACATTTCACGTGTAATGATATTAAAATTTAACAATAAAGATTCTTATAATTAATGTCACAAATTTATACTTATTTTAAGAATTTGTTTCCTTTTTTTATTACTATAAGTTTATGGTATTTGGCAACACCCATATTTAATCCCGCAGGGATATTATGTTTAATACCCATATTTTATTATTGCTTTGTAACCCCAATAAAAAATTTTGCTTTTTTAGGTGGAATATTATGCTTTTTAATAGATTACCGATTGGGAATTCCGTTGTTTTGGACTTTTATGTTTTGTTTGATTTGTGCCATAAACAATTTACAAAATATTATCAATTTATCTATGTTGGAACGAAATGCTTTTATCTTTTTTGTAGCGTTTATAGGTTTAAGTCTTTTGATACTATCTTTATCTAAATTTACATTTTTAAATTTTTTTAATAATATTTGGATATTCTTGTGGATATGTTTATTATATTTACCAACAACATACGTTTTAAATAGAGTTCAAAAATGGTCGATACAGAAATAACAAATATCTTTGACAGACGAAGTGCTTTGTTTTTAACTGGTGGTGCTATTTTGACTTCTGTTTTAATACTTCGTATGCTACAAATGCAGGTTTTTCAATATAAAAATTATACAAAAAAAAGCGAAAATAATTCTTTTAGAATACAAGTCAATATACCACAACGTGGAAATATATTATCGGCTTCGGGCTCTGTTATATCAAAAGACATACAAACATATAGAATATATATTATTCCCGAAGAAGCAGATAATGTTGATTCTTTGGTTACAGAAGTTGCCAAACATTTACATTTGAAAAAGAAAAGAATAGATAAGATATTTAAAACAATAAAAAAGCAACGCGCTTTTCAACCTGTCTTGGTTAGTGAAAATTCTAACTGGGGACTTTTGGCAAGTTTGGCGGCTAAAAACATGAGTGGCTTGCATATTACAGATGGTTTTTCCAGATCTTATGAAATGGGTCCTGCGGGCGCACAATTATTTGGTTATGTTGGGGCACCAACAAAAGAAAAAACAAACATACCATTTTACACAACAGGTATAACCGGTTTAGAAAAAAAATATAACGATGTGTTATCTGGAGAATTTGGAAAAAATGTTTTTGTTGTTAATGCTTTGGGTAGAATAACAACAGAAGACAAAACACAATATACACCAGCCGTTATTGGTAATAATATAAAAACAACAATACGCGAAAACATCCAAAAAACTTTATATGATTCTTTGGTATTAAATAAATCGGGTTGTGGTGTTGCTTTGGATATAAAAAACGGTGATGTTTTGGCTATGGTATCAGCCCCAAGTTTTGACCCAAATCTATTTAAAAATGATGATGCTGATGAATACATATCTTCTTTGTTATCAGATAGAGCAAAACCATTTATAAACAAAACAATAGAAGGGTTATATCCCCCAGGTTCTACATTTAAAATAATTGTTGCGTTAGCCGCATTAGAAGCAGGTGCAATAACACCAAACGAAAAAATATTTTGCCCGGGCTTTTGGGAATATGGAAACCACACATATCATTGTTGGGAAAAAAAGGGACATGGTTGGGTTAATTTATCAGACGCATTAAAACATTCTTGTGACGTTTATTTTTGGCAAGTGGCTTTGAGAATTGGTATATCTGCTATAAAAGATATGGCTTTGAAATTAGGTTTAAATCAAAAATATATTGATGATATTTTGCCGAACGAAATGTCAGGCATTATTCCAGATAAAAAATGGAAAGAGAAAAATATCGGTGCTCCATGGGTTCATGGGGATACCATTATATCTGGAATCGGTCAGGGGTATATTTTAACAAACTGTTTACAGTTGGCTGTTATGATGGCAAGAGTGGCTTCTAATAAAAAAATTGTTCCACGATTAATTTATTCTGATACACAACCAAAATTTGATAATTTGGGTTTATCAGCAAAAAATATAAAATTTGTTATGAACGGTTTGGAACAAGTTACCAAAAAAGGTGGAACGGCATCTGGTAGTGCAATAAATGTAAATGGGAAAAAGATGGCCGGAAAAACAGGAACTTCACAAGTTAGAAATATTTCAAAAAAAGAACGTTTGTCCGGCGTTTTAACAACAGAACAATTAAATTGGAATCTGCGTAATCATGGTTTGTTTGTTGGTTATGCCCCAACAGATAACCCAAGATATGCAGTATGTGCCATAACAGAACATTCTGGTGGTAGTGGACCAGCAGCAAAAGCGGTGGCTAATACATTAAAGGAATTATTATCATGAATTTTAATACCAGAATTTCTAATGCAAATATGATGTCTTTTTCTGAGAAAATAAATAAATTCTCGTTGGTATTATTTATACCTGTGGTTATTGTGTTGGCTTTATCTATTGTTATGTTGTTCTCTGCGGGTGGTGGAAATTGGCAACCTTTTGCTTTGCCACAATTAGGTAAGATATTGGCTGGTTTGACCGTATTTTTTATAGCAACTTTTTTAAATATAAAAACTTGGATAAAATCTGCATATTTAATATATTTTGTTGCTTTGGTTTTAATTGTTTTAGTTACTTTTATAGGACATACCGGTATGGGGGCACAACGTTGGTTATCTATTGGTTTTTTACATATACAACCTTCGGAATTTATTAAAATAGCATTGGTACTGGCGCTGGCACGTTATTTTTCTTGGATGAATTCTGTGGATTTATCAAAATTTAAAAATTATTTGATTCCTTTGGCTATGCTTTGTTTGCCATTTGTTTTAATTTGTTTACAACCAGATTTAGGAACTGCTATATCATTGGGTTTAATTACAGCAGGAATCTTTTATATTGTTGGTGCAAATAAAAAATGGTTTGGGATTTTAGGAATATTATGTGTTATAAGCGCCCCAATAGTATGGTATGTGGGGTTGCATGATTATCAACGCGAAAGAATCGTGACGTTTTTTAATCCAGAAGCCGATACAAAAGATTCTGGATACCAAATAACACAAGCAAAAATTGCTTTTGGTAGCGGTGGTTTTTTAGGAAAGGGTTATTTAGCCGGAACACAAGCGCAACAAGCGTTTCTTCCAGAAAAACACACAGATTTTATTTTCACTATGTTTGGTGAAGAATTTGGTTTTTGTGGTGCTTTTGTTTTATTACTTATTTATACTTTTATTATTGGGTGTTTATTTTGGACCGCAAAAACATGTATGAATAGATTTGGACAACTTGTTTGTTTCGGTTTTATGTTGAACTTTTTTATTTATTATTTTATAAATATCTCTATGGTTTTAGGTTTATTACCAACAGTTGGGGTTCCTTTGCCACTAATGTCTTTTGGCGGAAGTAGTTTAATATCTTTATTGTTTGGGTTTGGACTATGTCAAAATGCACATATACACAAAGACCAACAACTGTCAGCAAAAGGTTTTTAAAATGAATTTGTTAATCGTAGAATCTCCATCAAAAGCTAAAACAATAGAAAAATATCTGGGTAGTAAAGATTGGAAAGTTATTGCTTCGGTTGGTCATGTTCGTGATTTGGTTCCAGAATCAGGCAGTGTTGATATAAAAAACAATTTTGCGCCAAAATGGCAAATTATGGCTGGAAAAGAAAAACAAATAAAACTTATTATTGATGAAATAAAAAAAGCAGATGCTGTTTATTTAGCATCCGATCCTGACCGCGAAGGGGAAGCTATTGCATGGCATTTAAATGATATTTTTAACTCTAAAAACGTTATTAAAGATAAAAATGTTTATCGTGTCACTTTCCATGAAATCACAAAAAATGCAGTTACAGAAGCAATAAAACATCCGCGTGAAATAGATAAAAATTTAGTTGATGCTTATTTTGTTCGCAGAGTATTAGATTATTTGATTGGTTTTGAAATATCACCATTATTATGGAAAAGAAATCTTGGAAAATCTGCCGGTCGTGTTCAATCTGTGGCTGTGAAACTTGTTGTTGATAAAGAACAAGAAATTGAAAACTTTAAACCAACAGAATATTGGTCCATAGATGCTAATTGTTCAGTAAATAATAGTAAATTTACCGCTGGATTGATAAATTTTAAAAATAACAAAATAGACAAAATGACCATTGAAAATAAAAATATGGCTGATGAAATTTTGTCTTGTGTAAAAACACCAGGAATCGGAACAATTTCACAAATAGATAAAAAGAAAACACAAAGAAAAGCAAGTGCGCCATTTACAACATCAACACTGCAACAAGAGGCCGCACGTAAATTATATTTTTCTTCGAAAAGAACTATGGCAACGGCTCAAAAATTATATGAACAAGGTTTTATTACTTATATGAGAACCGATGCAACAAATCTTTCTGTGGAAGCTGTAACTGAAATTCGTGAATATATAAACAAAGAATATGGTCAAAACTTTTTACCAAAAACACCAAATATATATGTAACAAAATCAAAAAATGCACAAGAAGCACATGAAGCAATACGACCAACACATTTTTTAACAGAATACCCATCACATTTAACAGGGGATGAAGCAAAACTTTATGAACTTATATGGAAAAGAACTATTGCTTGCCAAATGTCTAATGCAGAATTTGATTCTGTTTCTGTAAATATATCTGTGCAAGATGCAGTGTTCCATTGTGTTGGAACAACCAGAACTTTTGATGGTTTTATGAAAGTTTATATAGAAGACACAGATGATGAAAAAGATTCAAAAGAAATAAAATTACCAGAATTAAATATAAACGATAAAGTAAATATAGAATCTTTGAACCCTGAACAACATTATACACAACCACCTGCAAGATTTACAGAAGCATCTTTGGTAAAAAAACTTGAAGAACTTGGTATAGGTCGTCCATCAACTTATGCAACAATTATGTCTACTATTGTAGATAGAAATTATGTTGAACAAGACAAACAACATCGTTTTCATCCAACGGCTGGGGGTTGGATATTGTCTGCTTATTTAAATGAATATTTTACAAAATTAGTCAATGTAAATTTCACAGCAGATACAGAAAATGCTTTGGATGATATATCAAATGGAAAAAAAGAAAAAATTAAAACGCTTTCTGAATTTTGGAACCCAACTGAAAATTTAATAAATTCTGCAAAGATAATAAAAACAACAGATATAATAAATACTATTAATGAATTTATGAAAACACATATAGAATATCTTGGGTTTAATAAATGTCCAAAATGCGGAAAAAATTTAGAAATAAAACTTTCTAAATTTGGTCCTTTTATAGGGTGTTCAAATTATCCATCTTGTAATTATACTGTAAAATTAAATAAAGATGCTGATAATACAAATACAGAATCACAAAATACAGATACAAAAGAACTTGGAGAAAATATAGTTTTTCGTGTTGGTAAATTTGGTCCTTATGTTTCTGATGGTGCTAAAAATGCTAGTGCAAAAACATATACGGCAGAAACTATAACATTAGAAATTGCAAAAAATCTTCTTTATACAGAAAAAAAGAAAGAAGAACCTATTGTTATAGGAACAAATCCAGCAACAGATAAAACAATTTATTTTTATCCATCCGGAAAATATGGTTCTTATATATCTTCAAATAAAGTAAATATTTCTGTAAAAAGTCAACCTGATTTAGAAACCGCTATTGATTTGATAAATAAAAAACTTTCTTCAAAAAAAGGTAAATAGTGAAAAAATATGATAATTCTTTTACTGATGAATTAAGAAATAGATTACCTTTGTATGATGTAATTTCTCGTAGAGTTTCTTTATCAAAAAAAGGACAAAATTATTGGGGATGTTGTCCTTTTCATAATGAAAAAACACCTTCATTTTCAGTATCCGAAGAAAAGGGATATTATCATTGTTTTGGTTGTGGCGCACATGGAGATATTATTTCTTTTGTTATGCAAACAGAAAATATGGATTTTAAATCTGCTATTGCTAAACTTGCTGAGATGGCGGGAATAAAATTACCAGAAATAAAACCAAAAACTAAACAACAACAAGAACTTGAAGAATCTTATATAAAAATATCTGATGATGCTGCAAAAATATATCAAGATTTATTATATTCACCAATCGGGCAAACCGCATTAGAATACATAAAAAATCGTGGTTTTAATGATGATATGATAAAAAAATATAGAATTGGGTATGCACCAAAAAGTAATATTATATCATCAAAATTTTCAACGATTAAAAGAGATAAAGTTTTAGCAACAGGACTTGTAAAAGTAGGTGAGTTTGGTTGTTATGATTTTTGCCGTGATAACTTAATCAAATTGTAGCGTTTTCTGGTAGGTCTTTAGATGGTTCAGAACCAAAATATATAAACACATCAGATACAGAATTATTTCATAAAAAACAAACTATATTTGGTTTTAATTTTGCCCGTGAATATATTCATCGTAATAATCGTAGTATTATTGTCGAAGGACAAATTGATGCAATTCAAATGCAAAAAAATGGCTTTCCAGAAACTGTTGCACCGTTGGGAA
>JAKSSZ010000150.1 GCA_024402835.1 Alphaproteobacteria bacterium
CTCAAATAAATACAATAAATCTCATCAGAGGGTATTTCAATGACATATTTTCAAACCCTATGCTTTAAAATTTTCTACCCATATTTGTTTTAAATCTAAATCATGTTCTTTGCCTTGTGTTATTATAGACATTTCACCATCATATAAATTATTTATTTTTTCTATGACGTCTTTTGCCATTATACTATTTGATATTTTCATATCTTCATCAAAATCATATAATCTGTTATGGTTTTTATAATAACTTAATAAAACATCACTTCGTTGACTTGATGACTCTAAAAATGTTGCTGTCCCCAATTTTTTTAGATTATTAAACATTTCTATATCTTTGTTGGTTATCTGATTGACAAATAAAGTATCATAATAAGTTTTTGATATCAACGATACTGTTTTTGACAGATTTTCAACCGATGTTTCTGTTTCAACACCACTCAAAGAACATTCTTTTGGTCCATCACCAGTCATTCTAATGCCATAAACAAGTCCGTTTTGGTTTCTGATAATATCACGTAATCTCAGATTTAGAAAAGCCTCATATATTGAGACACATTTGTTATTAAAGATGTCTTCATATGTATGTGCATATTTATCTGGGAATAGTATATTTATATTTACATTTTCCTTTTTTACATCTAATTTGTGAATAACATTTGGGATATATTTTACACACAAATTATGTTCAACATCTTTTGTTGATAAAAAGGCAAATTTTTCTTCAATATATTTCAACAAAACATCTGTATCAGATATTCTACCAGAAACCACTATAACACAATTTTTTGCACTAAATCTTTCTTGAGTCCATTCTAATAATTGCTGTTTTGTGAAAGATTGAATATGTTCAATACTGCCCAAACCATTATATTTAGAAAAATGTTGTCCAAAAAGCGTGGTAGATATAAAATCTGCTATTTGACGTTTAGGATTATCTATTGCCCGACGCAATTCATCACAAATTACATTTCTTTCATTGTTTAATACGGTTTCATCAAATAAAGATTCTGACAATTGTTCACTTATAAATTCAATTAAAACATTTACATTTTCTGCAATAATTCTGCCATGTAATTGCATTATTTCAGAGCCGGTACAAGCATCAGTCACACCACTATTGTAATATATATAATCTTTTAATTGTTTTGCCGAAGGACATCTTTTTGTTCCTTTGCACAACATGTGTTCGCAAAAATGCGTTATTCCATAATTACTGGTATTTTCATCCCAAGAACCAGTTAAAAACGTAACTTTTACAACTGTTGTTGCTATATCCATTGGGTCCAAAATAACAGTAATTCCATTTTTTAATTTATACAATGATGGTTTCATTTGCATTTTTCTCTCCTATTTCTTAAATAACAAACAACAATCACCATAACTGAAAAATCTGTATTTTTCTGACACGGCATGCTTATAAGCATTTTTCATATTATCTAATCCAGCAAAAGCGGACACCAACATAAAAAGTGTTGATTTTGGCAAATGAAAATTTGTTAATAAAACATCAACCGCACCAAATTTATACCCCGGTGTTATAAATATATCCGTTGTTTGACATATAGGCATTACACGACCATTAAAACCATTTTTATGCGCAATTTGCGCAGCAGATTCCAAAGTTCGCATAGATGTTGTTCCGACAGC
>JAKSSZ010000151.1 GCA_024402835.1 Alphaproteobacteria bacterium
AATTTGCGCTTTGTGTTGAAAATGTTTTGCATATTTTTCATCAACTAATTCTGTCCAATTTATATCACGAATATTTTTTCCGTTGTTCGCTAAATAATCTTGTAATCTTATTAAATCGTGCGCTATGGGTAATGCGGACGCTATTGAACCAATACTTGAATCTGCAGATAATAATTTTGATAAAACAACCAATCTTTCTGTGTTTGTTATTATTGCTGTTTCGTCCGTTATATCTTCATCTTCACAATAATCAACACCCGACCCCAAAGGAACCAAAACAGGCAATACAGCATTGTTCCCCAAATTCTTGTAAAGCATATTTTCAAAACAACGTATAGCACGCTTTGTTGGTAAGAAAATAAGTATATCAGACAGATTTTGTTGATATGGTGATATTATTTGCCATAAACCTTGCAATATCTTTGCGGGGTTTGATACATTAAAAATATTATTATTTGATGCCAATAATATTCCTTAAACTTTCTATACCTGTTTTTTTCTCGGCAGAAGTTTCCAAAATTTCATCCACCATAGCAGGATGTTCCGTGGAAACAATTTTAATTTGTTCGGTTTGTTTTATTCTTTTATCAGTTTTTGTATACACTATTTGATAACAAATGCCATTGTTATCACAAAAATCTATTAAATCTAAATCTGCTGGTTTTATGCCGATTCTGGAATCTATTAAAATAAACAACCTGCGTAATTGTGGGCGATTCAACAAATAGTTCTGCAATCTGTTAACCCACATTATACCGACAGATTTTGATACACGTGAATAGCCATATCCAGGTAAATCTACAAGTATTATTTTATCATCTATATTAAACAAATTCATAGATTGCGTTCGTCCAGGCGTGTTTGATGTTCGTGCAACATTTTGTGATACTATCGCATTTATCAAAGATGATTTGCCAACATTACTGCGTCCAATAAAAGCATACTCATAAAATTGTGTATTCGGTAATGTGTCTGTGTTTGAATAAGAACCTATAAACTTTATATTCATTTGTTTATCAACCTTTTATATGCTTCTTTTTTTGATATTCCTGTTCGCAAAGCCAATTCATTTGCGGCAGATTTTGTGTTTTTTGCAACAACGTCATTGACAATTTCTGAGATTTCTTGATCTGACATTTTTTTATCTGGGGCAGGGGCTATTACAATAACAATCTCGCCACGTGGTGGGGTAATTTCAAGCAAGTCTGCGGGATATCCAATAATTGTTTCTTCGTAAATCTTTGTTATTTCTCGAACAATAGCAATTTGACGTTCAGGCATTACAGAAGCCAGTATTTTTATTGTATTCATAATTCTGTTTGGACTTTCATAATATACTATTGTGTGTCTAATTCTATTGTCTTCACGAATTTTTTTATCATCAAAAAAACCACAAAAAGTAAATCTATCTGTTGGAAAGCCAGATAATACCAATGCAGAAATAACAGCAGTTGGACCAGGAACAACAAATACGGGAACTTTTGCTATTCTGGCAGCGTGTATTAATCTGAAACCAGGGTCGCTGATTCCAGGCATTCCTGCATCAGAAACAGTTGCTATTGCCATACCCG
>JAKSSZ010000152.1 GCA_024402835.1 Alphaproteobacteria bacterium
TTTCTTCCATACAATCTACTTTATTTGCCGCTTTCACTAAATTTTTTCGCGTTTGTAAAACCGTTTTTGTTGATTTTTTTACTTGCTCATCTATCTTTTTATTTTGTAATTCTGTTTGTTTTATTTGTTGTTTTATTTGTATTAGTTCTGTATTTTCACACAAAACAGGACATACCATAAAAACATAAAAAATAGGCAAAATAAATTTAATTTTCATATTTTCATTGTAGCAAAAAGTAATATTTTTGTAAATATCATTAGTGTAAAAATATATAACATCAAAAAAAATATGACAGATATTATTACATAATATATATTTGTCAATTTTTATAAAGGGTTTTATATAAAATCGTATTGCATAATATTTGTTTTTTGTTTATCTTATCTATGATAATTATGTTTTGTAAAACCAAGGGTGAAAAAGTATGAAAAAAATAATACCATTGTTGCTTGTTTTAGTTTTTCCAATGTATGTAGAATCTGCTACTAAAAATAAAAAAGAAGAACCCATAGAACATTTAACAGATGAACAAATTTATGGCGAATTAAAAAAGTTGGCTTTAATATTTGAAACTGCTCGCGATAATTTTGTAGAAGAAGCAGATGAAAGAAAAATGCTCGAAGGTGCCATGAACGGTATGCTAGAGGCTCTTGACCCACATTCATCTTATTTATCAAAAGATGATTTCAAAGAATTTAATGATAAATCACATGGTGCTTTTGGTGGATTGGGTATACAAATAACCAGTGACAAAGGGGCTGTTCGTGTTATTTCTCCAATAGATGATACCCCTGCAGCCAAAGCAGGAATAAAAGCGGGCGATTATATTACCCACATAGATGGGGAACAAGTATTTGATTTAACATTAAATCAAGCCGTAAAAAAGATGAAAGGAAAACCGGGAACCAAGGTAAAATTAACTATCGTAAGTGATGACAAAGAACCCAAAGATATTACATTAAAACGTGCAATAATAAAAGTTAAATCTGTTAAATACAGTGAAAAATCTGATGCTTTGGCTATGGATGATGATAAAGTTGCAAAGATTGGTTATGTACGTATCTCTGATTTTGGTGCAACAACTACCAAAGAATTAACAGAAGCATTAAAAGAACTTGAAAAGAAAAAAGTTGCTGGATATGTTTTGGATTTAAGAAATAATCCGGGGGGGTATTTAACAGCCGCTATCGAAGTATCAGATGCTTTTTTAAATGATGGTGAAATTGTATCAACACGTGGCAAGAAAAAAACAGATATAGACAGGGTATTTGCAAAATCTGGTGATTTAATAAACGGCAAACCTTTGGTTGTTTTAATAAATCATGGTTCTGCATCTGCTTCCGAAATTGTGTCTGGTGCATTGCAAGATAATGGTCGTGCTATTATTATGGGGTCACAAAGTTTTGGCAAAGGAAGTGTTCAACAACAAAAACCTTTGGGTGATGGAACTGCGATACATATTACAATAGCACGTTATTATACCCCCAGTGGCAAATCTATTCAAAACGAAGGCATAACCCCAGATGTTGAAGTTTTACAAAGTAAAATAGAAGTTTTGGAA
>JAKSSZ010000153.1 GCA_024402835.1 Alphaproteobacteria bacterium
GTATTTTTGAATACTTTGAATATATTGAGCCAACCCCGATTCATCACTGACCCCACGGGCGGCGACAATACTGGTATTATTTACAGTTGGTAAAGTATTCTTGATTTGCTTTTTCATAACTTTTATAGTATATCATAAAATATCAATTATCAAGACCCAGGAGTATAAAATGGCTAGTATTTTAGACCGGAAAAAAAACCTAAAACCCGCAACACCAAAAAAGACACGCGAAGATTACGCCCAAGACGCCCTATATCGCGAGGTGTGGGAAGATGTGAATAATGAAAAAACAATCGCTTTTTTCAAAAAATATGCAAAGCCAATGATTGGCGGTGCGCTGGCAATAATGATTATTGTGGCTGGATATCAAATTGGTGTGCGTGCATATCGTTCTAAACAAATAGCAACGGCACAAATTTACGAAACAGCATTGGAAAATACAGATATTAATGCATTGGCAAAATTGGGTGCAGATGCTCGTGGTGCAAATGCAGATTTGGCATTGTTTCAATCTTATGTGTTGGATAAAAACAAAGATATTACAAAATTGGAAAAATTGGCTGAACACGGCAATACTCGTGATTTTCGTGATTTGGCACGTTTGCATGTTATTGGTGTTCGTGGGGATGAAATGTCTGCGCCCCAGGTGGAAAAATACCTGTCTGAATTAAATACAAAATCATCACCATTTTATTATACTGCGATGTTGACGATTGCCCAGAAATATTTGGCGTCTGGCGATACAGAATCTGCGAACAAATGGTTGGATAAATTATCATCTGACCCGGATTGCCCCGCAGAAATTTCTGGTATGGCCCAAAGTCTGAGATAAAAAATTCAGGGGGGGATTTTATGCGTAAATATGCATTGATGATTTTGTGTGGTTTGTGTGTTGTGGCATGTGCTAAACACGACCCAATTTTACCTGGGGTTCGCACAGAAATATTTAATAACACCGATACGAAAAAAATATTAAACGAATCTGTCAATGATTTACCTGATACTGCTCCGACACGCGAAAGCCCGGAATGTAAATACACAATCGATTCGACAAATACGATTCGTGACGATGGTGGTCGTAAAATATTTGTGGGATTTGCATCTCCGAATTCCATAGATATTGGAACAAAACCGATTTGCAATGGTGGTTATGTTTATGCCGGATTAAATACAGGAAATGTTGTAAAAATTGCACCAAAAAAACGCGACATTGTTTGGATGACTGATGTATTCACAGAATCTAATATGATGGGCGGTGCTACAACCGTTGATATTGTTGCGCCATTAGTTATGGATGGCGGATATATCTATGTTGGCGGTATGGGTGATGAATTTTGTAAAATCAATGTGAATAACGGTGATAAAAAATGGTGCACCCAGATTGGTACGCGTTTCCCGTTTATTGTGTTGAAAAATGTTGCGTATGTAATGGGGGGGGACGATATGTTATACGCGGTTCGAACATCTGATGGCGCAATATATTGGCATACAGATGTCATATCAAAACCCACAACCCCAATATATGAAAATAAAATAATTCAAATTGGGAAAAAACGATTTGA
>JAKSSZ010000154.1 GCA_024402835.1 Alphaproteobacteria bacterium
TGCAAATATTTATAATATTTTTTGTTCTTGTTTATTTATATTAAAAACACTATCATACGAATTATGAAAAAGATATGCTTTATATTGTTATTATCTGTTGTCCCATGTATTTGTTTTTCTGCAACAATTACTAATTCTAAAAATTTTACGAATTCAAATTCGTATTCTACTATGTATCCTTATATGTCAAATCAAATGCGTCAAAAATTAAATCCAGGAAACACAACGAATACAGATTCACAAGCCTCAAAGGCAATTTCAACTTTGGTAAAAACAAGTGCTATTGCCCCAGAAAACAGCACACGCAAAGTAGTAGCACGAAGTGCAAAGAAAACTTCAACAAATGTTGTTAGAAGTGCCACAAATAACAATTCTGGAAATAAACAGGTAAGTAAAGCAACATCTTCAACCCAAAGAAACGTTGTGCAAAGAAGACAAGCGACAACAAAATCATCAAATTTGGCACGCGCTGGCACAACAAACAATAATGTAAACCGCAATGTTGTCAGACGTGCAAATGTAGCAAATCGTTCCGCGACAACAAGTGTTACTTCAACAACAGGTAATGTATCTTCGCAACGTTGTTTTTCTGACTATGTAGAATGTATGGAAAGTTACTGTAAACGTGAAGATACTGCTTATAATCGCTGTTATTGTAGCGCAAAATTAGCACAAATAGATTCTCAATATAAATCAAAAATAGATGATTTGGTTTTACAAATTATAAAATTAAAAAATTCCGAAAATGTTATTTGGTCTGATGAAGAAATGGCTGAATATTGGGCAAATACAATGGGACAATACAGTGATAAAAATTATTGGACAGAAATAGATGATGCATTGAATATAGATTGGGCAAGTATGGAAAGTCGTGTACGTGGACAAAATGCTTTTACAGCCGGACATACTTATTGTATTCAGCATTTAAGAGGATGTTATTATATGTCAAACAATATGCGTGATGCATATAAATCTGAAATTGCCAGAGATTGCGCAATTTATGAAGAAAACTTGCAACGAATTCAAGCAGCTGCAGAAAGTATCATAGAAGGTTATAAATAATGATAAAGTTTTTAGGCGTAGAATATAGCCGAGGCGCAACTGCAATTATAAGAGATAACGATGGACCCGCTTTGGCACCAAAAACAGTAAAACAAATGTTTCCAAACCATGATTGGAACATTATTCATAGCGATAAAGTAGATTTAGATGTTTGCCGACAAGACAGGTTCGGTGATGCTTTACAAATACATAAAAAAATATATACAGAAACACCAAAAGAAAAACATATTTTTATTGGTGGTGACCATTCTGTGAATTTTAGTCACTTTGCCAAAATTGCAGATTTATATTCAGATGAAGATTTGTGTTTGATATATATAGATGCACATTTAGATATTCATACACCAGAATCATCAAAATTAGAGGCAACAGGTTCACCACACGGAACAAATGTCAGACATTTATTGGGATATGGTGATAAAAGATGGTTGGCAATATCACAAAAATGTCCTGCATTAAAAACAGAGAATCTTTTTT
>JAKSSZ010000155.1 GCA_024402835.1 Alphaproteobacteria bacterium
ATGGACATTTTGCATCTGGGGGGTCAAGTATAACCCAGCAAACAGCAAAAAATATATTTTTAAGTCGTGATAAAAAAGTATCCCGTAAAATTCAAGAATTGATATTGTCTTGTTGGCTTGAAAACAGATTTTCTAAAAAGCAAATATTAGATTTATATATGAATAGGGTTTCTTTGGTTGGCGGAATGCGTGGAATAGATGCTGCTGCGATTAGTTTGTTTGGACATGGTGCCGATAAAATGACATTAGCGGAATCTGCTCAAATTGCTGCTATGTTAAAAGCTCCCGCTATTTATAGTCCTTTTACTAATGTTGAAAAAAATATTGAACGAGCCAAAGTAATTTTAAAAGAAATGGTTAAGGGTGGCTATATAACATTAAATCAAGCAAAAATGGCTGCAAAAGAACTTAAACCAGCTATAGTAAAACAAGATAAAAATATATATCGTTATTGGACAGATTTTGTGTTGGACGAGATAGAATCCAGAGTTGGTGAAATAAATACAGATTTATATGTGTATACAACTATGAATGTTGATTTACAGAAGCAAGTTGCCGCAGTATTATCATCTAAAATTAATAAATATCAAGGTGCTGCTGTTGCAATTCGTAGAGATGGAGCGATACAATCTATGGTTGGTGGGGGCAGTTATCAACAAAGTCAGTTTAATCGTGTTGTTGCTCTTAGACAACCGGGTTCTTCTTTTAAACCTGTGGTATATTTGGTGGCTTTGGAAAATGGGATGACCCCAGATTCTTTTGTAAATGATTCTCCGTTTTCCATAGGTGATTATAATCCAAAAAATTATAATGAACACTATTATGGGGGAATAACTTTATCAAAAGCATTTGCTAAAAGTGTTAATTCTGTGCCATTAAAAATAACTGCGGAATATGGAATAGATTCTGTATTAAGTATGGCGGCTCGTCTTGGGGTTGGAAACAAGTTAAAACGTGAATATTCTACTGTTTTGGGCGCTTCAGAAATGAGTCTGTTAGATTTAACAACAATATATACAGTTATTTGGAATGATGGATATTCTGTCCACCCATATTCAATAACAAAAATAATAGATGCAAATCATAATGTTATTTATGAACGTTACCCTTCGGATGAAGTTCAAATTTTAGCACCAACAACTGTTGGATATATGCGTCAGTTATTAAAAGATGTAGTCAATGTTGGAGGAACAGGACGTAGGGCTTTTACAGAAAAAGTTCTGGGTGGAAAAACAGGAACAAGTAACAACAATAGAGATGCTTGGTTCGTTGGTGCAGTTCCTCAATTTGTTTTGGGAATTTGGGTTGGTAATGATGATTTTTCACCAATGTCGTCAAAAATCACAGGTGGAACATTGCCCGCTGAAATTTTTCATGATATAGTTAAATAGCGAGAGGGAATACTATGCTTCGTACAGAAAAAAAGGTGGCTGCATCAACGTTGCCGAAATCGTTACTAAAGTTTTATATCAAATATGCATGTCATGGTATGTGGGGACTTTTAATTTGTTGGTGCGTATTTTTTATATTGAATAA
>JAKSSZ010000156.1 GCA_024402835.1 Alphaproteobacteria bacterium
GGGAACAGATGTTTTAAGACCGGAACTTATTTGGATTGGTATTGGTGTTTCTTTATTATCTCAATACGGAGATTTAACTGCTAGTGCAATAAAAAGACATTTAAATATTAAAGATTTTAGTAATTTATTGCCAGGTCACGGTGGGATTCTGGATAGATTTGATGGTTGGCTTTATGTTTTACCATTAATTTGGCTGATTTTGGAATTATCAAAATAAAAACCTAAGGAATAAACAACAATGCATACAGTTATCACTATCATCGCTTTAATAATTGTTCTGGGGATAGTTATTTTTGTTCACGAAGCTGGTCATTTTATGGCTGCTCGTTGGGCTGGTGTAAAAGTAAATACTTTCTCCATAGGATTTGGACCTGCATTATTAAAATGGACAGATAAACATAATACTGTATGGAAATTGGCATGCTTGCCATTGGGCGGATACGTTTCCATTTATGGTCAAGAAGATATGTTCAACCGTAAAAAATACAAAGATTTACCAAAAGACAAAAAAGTTGGGCATTATTTATCAGTCCCTGCATGGAAGCAATTTATTATTATTGCAGCTGGTGTATTTATGAATTTTGTTTTGGCATGGGGCATATTTTCGGCAAGTTTTATTTTACATCCCAGAACAGTTCAATTACCTGTTGTTGGTCAAGTGATTCGTGAAAGTGTTGCCTTTAAAGCGGGTATAAAATCTGGCGACATAATAATGAAAGTGGATAATTCTAAAATTACAAATTGGGGTGAATTAGTTATAGCAAAAGAATTAGCTTCTAAACATGATGCAAATGTTACAATACAAAGAAAAAACAAAACCATTAACGTTAAATTAGCACCTGCAGAACGTTGGGGAGTTGTTGCAGATGGAAGTAAAACAGAACTGCGTAAAAAGGGATTTTTCGGTGGTCTTTATTCTGGCGCCCGCGAAACTTACCACCAATCAAAAACTTTGGTTGTTGTATTAAAACAAATTATAACCGGTGAACGTTCATCTAAACAACTGGGGTCATTTATAACAATTGCACAAATATCTGGCAAAGCATTAGAAATTGGTTTATTTGCGTTTTTATCCATCATAGCATTATTATCTGTAAATTTGGGTGTTGTTAATTTATTACCGTTACCCGTATTGGATGGTGGGTATTTACTTATATTAATAATCGAAGCCATTACCAGAAAAAAATTAGGTGGCAAAGCCATGGAAATAACAATTATATGTGGTTGGGTATTGATAATGTTGCTTTTTCTGTTTACAATGTGGAATGATATTTCAAGATTGATGAGGTAATAAAATGAAGAGAGAGAATATAATATCTTGTTTGCTTGCTGTTTGTATATGTAATTTTGCACATGCTGGAACTTTAAATTCTGTTAAAATATCTGGCAATCAACGTATGGATGACGAATCTATACGAATTTTGGCTGATATTAAAGTTGGTGATACAATAGATGAAAATACAGCGAATAACATTGTAAAAAAACTACAATCCAGTGGTTATTTTTCAACAGTGA
>JAKSSZ010000016.1 GCA_024402835.1 Alphaproteobacteria bacterium
AAAAAGGTTAGATTTCTAACCTTTTCTTTTTAAAAGTTCGTAAATGTGTAAAACGGGTACGGGTTTTACTACCCAACTTACGAACTTGTGAAAGTATTAGAAAACAAAGAAAAAACCGACCCAAAAGGTCGGTTTTGTTTAGTTTCGCTCGGCACGTTGTGCCTGTGCGGCATTCCTGACGCATCGCGACTTTGTCGCTCTGCTACTCATAGTGGCAGGGCCATCTGTGCAATTCACGAGCTGATTTTATTCGTGAATTGTTGCAGTTCGGGAAAGAAATAAAAATATTTTTGCAAATTTTGTGATATAATGATTTTTGAATAAAGAAAGGATTATAAAATGATCACAGATGCTTTTGATAATAAAACGCCGGCAATTAGAAACCCAAAAGAAAACCCAGATGCTGTAGTTGTTGATGCATGCATAGTTACTTTTTCATATAAAATAGAAGAATATGTGTTATCCCGCTTTAAGCCTATACAGATTGGCGAATTTTATTTTTCAACAGGTATTACACCAGTATGGTTGATTGAAAGAAATGGGAAAAAGTTCGCTTTTTTCAAAACTTATGTTGGTGCGCCGGCATGCGTTGGATCGATCGAAGATTCTTTTGGTTGTATAAAAACCAAGAAATACATTCTTTTCGGTGGTGCTGGCTGTTTAGACAAAGAAATTGCACATGGCAAGGTAATGGTACCAAACGCAGCATGGCGTGATGAAGGAACTTCTTATCATTACATGCCAGCAAGTGATTGGGTCGATATTCGTAATTTTGAAAAAGTATCTGAATTTATGAAACAAAGCGAATTACCTTTCGTGGTCGGTAAAACATGGACCACGGATGCCATTAATCGTGAAACACAGGGCAATTTTGCAAAACATAAAGCAGCAGGTTGTATAAGTGTTGAAATGGAAAGTGCAGCCGTTCAAGCAATGTGTGATTTCCGTGGGCTTGATTTTTATGTGTTTTTTACAAGTGGTGATTTACTTGATGCGCCAAAATGGCAACAAAGACACTCTTTCAAAAACCCGATTGAAGGCACTAAACACGATGCAAAACATTTTGAAATCGCTTTGGAACTTGCAGATTTTATAAGTTAATCAAAATAAAAAGTTCGTAAATGTGTGAAATGGTGTGTGGTTTTGATACACAACTTACGAACTCGTGAAAGTATTGGAAATCCAATCAAAAAACCGCAAAAATGCGGTTTTATCAATCTTGGCAAGGCCATCTGTGCAATTCACGAGCTGATTTTATTCACGATTTGTTGCAATTTGGCAAAGAAATAAAAAAATTTCTTTCTCTATTACTTTGACAATACTTTTGTATTTGTGATATTGCCATCTTGGTCATATTCTTTTAATACAGTTTTATCACCAGATTTTTCTGTTATGTATATCAGTTTACCATCTTCGTTATATGCGCGCAATATTCCATCAGATGTGCTTTCAGAAGCAATAACACCGTTTTTGTGATAATTGATAGATTTTATACTTTTCCCGTTTTTATAAGTGTTTTGTTGAATAAGGTTTCCAGATTCTTTGTCATAATTCTTAAGAATCCCATTTATTAAATTTCCCTTTTCATCACGACATACATCTGTTGCGTTCTTTAAATCCAATTCACAAATGATAATACCTTTATCATAAGAATGAACATAAAGAGTAGAATTTTCTGTATACATATCAGTAATAACACCGTCAGGAATATTTATATTATTTCCACCACAAGATATTGTATTATTAGAGAAATTGCATAACACATGTCCTGTAATATCATATGTTTTTGTTGAATCACATCCAACAACACCCAATGCACACAAAACAAACAATAAATTTTTTTTCATTTATATCTCCTTTCATTTATATTATAACCTAACATATTATCAGATTTTTTCAACTCATAAATAAAAGTTAAAGACCCACAAGGTATACGAACCATGAAAAAGGTTAGATTTCTAACCTTTTCTTTCTAAAAGTTCGTAAATGTGTAAAACGCTGGCTGTTTTTAACTATCAACTTACGAACTCGTGAAAGTATTGCAAAACCAACAAAAAACCGCAAAAATGCGGTTTTGTTATTTTTGGCAGGGCCATCTGTGCAATTCACGAGCAGATTTTATTCACGATTTGTTGTCGTTCGGGAAAGAAATAAAATTGTTTTTCAAGACACGTTTTGCAATTTAGTATAATTTATGCCATAATTCTCTGGAAAGGAAGCGACATGAAAACAAACAACAAAATATCTGTGATTGCTAATGAAAAAATTGATAATCGCAAACTGATTAGGGCCAGTAAAATTATATTAGATTTACAGCAAGAGTTGAAAAAATATATAAACAAAGGTCACGGGCCATTTTTGGCTGCCATCTATGATTCAAAAGGTAATCTTGTTGCCAAAGCAACCAATAATGTTGTGAATAAATCTTGCAGTAATAATCATGCCGAAATGAATGTAATAAAATTAGCAGAACAGAAACTGGGGACTTATGATTTATCGTCGTATAATTTAAGCCTATATGTTACATCTGAACCATGTATGATGTGTCTGGGCGGAATTATGTGGTCTGGTATAAAAGCGATTTATTATGGTGTTCCGTCCAACAGGGTCACCAAAATAACCGGCTTTGATGAAGGTTTTACGCAAAACTGGCATAAAGAATTTAAAAAGCGCGGAATAACAGTTTACGGCCAGATTGAACAAGATGCGGGCGAAAAAATTCTAAAAGACTATGTAGCCCAGGGACATACGATTTATAAACCCAAAAGATAATTGTTTTACACTAACATACTGTGCAATTCACGAATTGAGTTTATGTGTGATTTGTTGATGTTTGGGAAAGAGGTTAAGGTGTTTTTGAATAAAAACTAATATACCGATACAGTTATCTTTGCATGCCAATATCAAAATCCAATACAAGCGGTAAATGGTCAGAAACATCTGTATCAACAACCATAAAATTTTTAACTTTTATATCATCTGTGACAAAAATATAATCTACAACCATATTTTTTGTTGGTCTGGTTGTTTTTAATTTATATTTTACAGATAAATTTGTTAAATATTGTTCCAACATCTTGATGCTTGGGCTTTCTGGCAACAGGTTAAAATCACCGGCGACAATAGTTGGTATTTTATCTTTCGATAATTCGGCGATGATAAATTCAGATTGAGCAACAGTTCTGTTATCGCCCATACGGATTAAGTTCCATATCCCATGAACATCTATAATTTTTATTTTCTTATTGTTTGGAAAACTTATAATTGCAGACAATATACTACGCGCCCAATCTTTTTCTTTGAAATGCGTAGCATCATATTCTGTCTTATAATCACCGTAGTAAAATTTGTTTTTCGCTGAACAAATCTTATGTTTAGATAAAACCTGCGTTCCTTGTTCTACTTTGCCACCAAAATTCTCTACAATAATACCGTTATTTGTCACACAATTGGCGATATATAATGGCGCAAAAAATGAAAACGGCATTTGGTTGGAAAAATAACCCGATATATCTTCGCCACTTCTAAATTTCGTAAAAACATTTTTCTCATGTGGCATCATACTTTCTTGCAACGCAATGAAATCAGGGTTCAGATTACTTAATAAACCTATTACTTCGGATGTGTTATCTGTTTTTATTGATATATTAAAACTTACTAATCTCATTTTTGATTCTTTCTGTTCCTTGTTGCAAATTTAGCATATTATCACCATAACGCAACATTTAATAACGAAATAGTTCGTAAATTGTCAAAATAAGGTAATTTTTCAACCACCAACTTTCGAACTCGTACAATTATTAGAAACCCAACAAAAAACACCGCTTTGTGCGGTGTTTGAATTTTTGGCAGGGCCATCTGTGCAATTCACGAGTTGATTTTATTCATGAAATTTTGTTGTTTGGGAAAGAAATGAAGGCGTTTTTGAAAAATTTATGATATAATTGATGTACAAGGAGATATAATATGGTTATAACAATACGTCCTGCACAGGCATCAGACGCTGTTCGCTGGGAAGAAATTCATGCAAACGGTTGGGAATATGCATATCGTGGTATTTTTGATGATGATTATCTGGACGGTGCCAAGGAAAGATTTATAAACAACATCCCCAAAACAGCCGAATTTTTATCTGCTGATAATGGTATAAATTTGGTTGCTATAAATGAAACAGGGTTAGTTGTTGGTACAATGTTTGGACGTCTATCTGTATCTGAATCAGGTGAAAAAGCATTTGAATTGCAAGGTTTGTATCTTGACCCTAAATATATTGGTTGTGGTGCTGGTAAAAAACTTGTGCACGCATTTGCAGATTGGGTAAAACAAAACGGTGGTCAGGATTTTATTATTGGTTGCTTGGAACAAAATAAATCATGTGGGTTCTATAAAAAATTAGGTGGAAAAGAATTCCAACGTCGTATGTTCAGGGATAAATATCCAGAAATAATATTTCAATTTGTTTTGGATAAAAATGGAATAAAAAAATAAATAGTACAAATAGCAAAGGAAAAAGTTCGTAAGTTGGCAAAACGGTAGCATTTTTTAACCGTCAACTTACGAACTCGTACAATTATTAGAAACCCAACAAAAAACACCGCTTTGTGCGGTGTTTGAATTTTTGGCAGGGCCATCTGTGCAATTCACGAGCTAATTTTATTCATGAAATTTTATTGTCATGGGAAAAATTTTAAGGTGTTTTTGAAAAAATCTCTCAACACAAGAAAATACCTTTCACTTGGAACAAAATAATTCAATACCAGCATAAAAAACAAATTGACTGGTATGCCTATTTTCATTACGATATGACCAGTTATGTTTTTATTATATCTATGGGAGGATTCGTAAAATGTATCCGGTACACATCAATGTAGCCAAAGGCATTTCAAAAGCGGATTTGGTTTTAAAAAATGCTAGATTAGTCAATGTTCTTTCTGAAGAAATCTATAAAACAGATATAGCCATCGCAGATGGAATCATATGCGGTTTAGGCAGTGGCTATCATGGAAAAAAAGAAATTGATTTAAAGGGCGCTTATGTTTGTCCTTCTTTTATTGATGGCCATGTTCATCTTGAAAGTTCTATGATGCTTCCCCAAGAATTTGCCAAGGCGGTACTTCCAATAGGAACGACCAGTGTTTTTACTGACCCACACGAAATTGCTAATGTGATGGGAATTGACGGAATCAAATTTATGAAGGAATACTCCCAAAATATAGGGTTGGATGTTTATTTTATGTTGCCATCTTGTGTACCAGCAACAACTTTTGAAGATTCTGGATATAAATTGAAAGCAAAAGATTTAAAAAAATTGATGAGCGATGACCGTGTGCGCGGATTGGCGGAAATGATGAACTATGTTGGGGTTGTCAATGGCGACAAAGATGTTCACGATAAACTTGATATGGCAAAATCATACAACAAACAAATAGACGGTCACGCACCTATGTTAACAGGGAAAGATTTATGTGCATATATTGTAAGCGGTATAAAATCTGATCACGAATGCACATCTGTAAAAGAAGCCTTGGAAAAGATGCGTTCGGGACTTTATATAATGATTAGGGAAGGTTCGGCTGCTAAAGATTTAGATACCCTGCTTCCAATTTTAAATATCACCACAAGAAAATGTATTTTTGTGACAGACGACCGACACCCCTCAGATTTATCAGAACATATAAATGGTATGGTTAGACGGGCTGTAAAATTCGGCATTTCTCCAATCAAGGCAATTCAATGTGCCAGTTTAAATACTGCGGAATATTTTGGTATAAACAATTTGGGCGCTGTGGCCGTTGGATACAGGGCAGACATGCTGGTATTGGATGATTTAATTTCATTTAAACCCAAATATGTAATAAAAAACGGTGATATCATAGCCAAAAACGGAAAAATGCTTGTTAAAAAAAGTTCTGCGAAACAGAAAAAAATAAACACACACTCAGTCAAAATAGCCCCATTAAAATTAAGTGATTTTGCCATCAAAGTTAATTCTGCAAGGGTTAAAACTATTGAAATTATTGAACACCAACTTGTGACAAAGTCGATTGTATCCGAAGTCAAAGTGAAAAACGGATTCGCAGAAAGCAATATTGATAATGACATATTAAAAATATGCGTTCTGGAACGCCACCATGCAACTGGTCACATAGGTAAAGGGTTTATCAAGGGGGTTGGATTAAAATCTGGCGCGATTGCTTCAACTGTGGCGCACGATTCTCATAATATTATGGTCATAGGAACCAATGATAAAGATATGTTTGTCGCTGTCAAAGAACTTGTAAAATCTCAAGGTGGAAAAGTTATTGTAAAAAATGGCAAACTGTTATCAAAATTACCGTTACCAATAGCAGGTCTTATGTCTGACAGAAGCTTTGACGAAGTAAAAAAAGATTGCGTTAATTTATCTAAAAGTGTTAAAAAACTCGGTTCTTCCTTGGATGATGCTTTTATGACGATGGGATTTTTGGCTTTGCCAGTTATTCCAGAGCTAAAAATCACAGACAAAGGATTGTTTGATGTAAACACCTTCAGTTTTGTAACAATAGAAGAATAATACGCAATTTAGGAATTGATAATATTATCTTGTGTTTATATTGCTGAATGCATATTTTAATGGTATGAGCATATTATTCTGGAACTTGAATGTTCTTATGGCTAATTCTCTAATAATGGATAAATTATGTGCAGTGCAGTAACTTTTAACATTTTGTATCTGTGCTTCAATAGATACACCTTTTTCTTGATCCTTTGAAGATATTCTACAAAAGGTAACTGCTTTGGTCTGAAAATCACTAACATTCAACATATCATGAGCTTTGGTTACCATTAATAAAACCAAATGTAAACAATATTTGAACTAGTTAAAATCAACCTATCAAGGATAATAGTTGGTTCTAAAGTTGTTCAAAAAAGGTTATTTTTAAAATGGCTACTTTTGAACCCAGTTTTAACAAATAAAAAACTGCAGATTTCTGCAGTATTTCCAATAAATTTCTTAATAAATATTGATAGTTGTCTCAATTGGCAGGGCCATCTGTGCAATTCACGAATTGATAAATTACGTGATTTGCTATGGTTCGGGAAAAATATAAAAACATTTCTGCAAATTTTGTGATATAATCGCTGTATAATAACAGGGTAAACAATGGAAATACTTGAAGAAATAAAAAAAGGAAATTCTGCGATTGTTGAGACATATCAGACATATGTTATCAAAAAGCCAAAAAACACCGCAGATAAAGAAATTTTTATAGAAACACAAATGCAAGCGGCGAATGTCGTCAATTACGTATCCGGTATTTTAAAAGAAAAGAATCTACATATCAATTTACCAAAAACAACTGTGCAAGAAAGAACTGTTCAAGGGAAAACAGAAAAAGTAATAAAAGAATCACGTATACCCGGTAAAAAATTTGATATCGCCACTTATAATTCATTAAAGCCGGAAATAAAAGAAAAACTTGCAAAGGATTTGGCAACGTTCTTAATTGTTATGCATGGAAAAACGACACCAGTACCGATAATAACAGCGCAAACTGATGGCAGCAAAAAACTTTGGAAAGGTAAAGATATCTTGGAAGAGGATATAAATCGACTTTTTGAAAAAGATGAAGAATTAAAAGAAGCCACACTACAGAGTAAAATTGATAGAATATTGAACGTCAGCGAAGATAAAAATATAAAAAAATTAATACAAGATGCTATCAACTATATTCAAAATAACGATGATGATGCAGATAATATAAAAGCAACACGACATCAGGATTTACGTGACGGAAATATGTTTTATGACCAAGAAACAAATTCTTTGGGAATTATAGATTTTGAAGGTACAACAAAACCGGGACTTGTTTATGAAGATTTTGTCGGCTCGCCACCATCATTGTCGTGGGATTTTGAGCAAAAAGTTATAAAGTATTACAACGCATTGAGTGAACAAGATGGTTTTGGCATAACGATTAATCCAGAAAAAATCAAAAACTGGCTAATTTATAAAACAGCATGGGTGGCAATCAGAGAAAATTGGAAATCGGAACAGGTAACGGAACGATTAAAAGAAATTGGGTTGTTTACATCCAACAAGGTTAAGGTTTTCAAAAATGCTATACAAAAAATACATAATGTTTTTGTCCCTGGTGTTTATAATTCCCTAGAAAAAAATATTTAAAAGAGTTCGTGAATCTGCGAAATCGTGGCGCTTTTCAACACCTAACCTTCGAACTTGTGAAAGTATTGCAAAACCAACAAAAAACCGACCCAAAAGGTCGGTTTGAATTTTTGGCAGGGCCATCTGTGCAATTCACGAGTTGATTTTATTCGTGATTTGTTGATATCTGGGAAAGATATTAAAGTGTTTTTGAATGAACGGTAACAAGTATAATTACATTGACAAAATAAAAATACATGTCAGAATAATGTCTAAGAAGTGCAAAAGAATAGTAAAACACCCTCGGACTTACGTTTGAAGCGATACAAACAAAAGGATAATATATGAACTTTTCTAAAAAGTATCACATATTAAAAAGAATGTTAGCTAATCCAAAAATGACCGCAAGGCAACAAATGGATGCTTGGCATTACAGGGATGCGCTAATGAGCAAAACAATAGATGAAAAAGCTTTTACTAAATATGCTAAGAGATTATTCAATACCTCGTTTAAAATTATTACAACAAGCCCCGTTTTAAGTGAATACGTATTACGATTTAACGACATATCAAATGAAGAAAAACGAGATTTTGGGCAACGGTTTTTAAATATATTGACTGCCCAGCACAATTTATCATCCGTGCACTTGAATTTAATTGATAACCAGGATGACCTGGGGGGTGATGAAGCAAGATATGCACCATCGTTAAATTTAATAGGAGTATGGAAAGGTAGTTATACTTTAAATAGTATAAATTCATTTATGTGTGTACTATTACATGAATTTACGCATCATATTTATGAACACAATCCCAAATTTGGCCCAATATCCACATCAAAAATAAAGGCGGTAGTAGAACAGGGGTATATCGGTTGGACTGATAACCATAAAGAACCTATAGAGGCGCCCGCGCTTTTTGTGGAAGAATATTTAAACAAACATGATTTCACGTACGCTTTAATATCAAAGATCAAACAAAAAACAGTGTAGAAGAATGTATAAAAAGTTCGTAAATGTGTGAAACGGTGGGTGTTTTTAACTATCAACTTACGAACTCGTGAAAGTATTAGAAAACAAACAAAAAACACCGCACAAAGCGGTGTTTTAATTTTTGGCAGCCCCACTCGGATTTGAACCGGGATTCTCGCCTTGAAAGGGCGGTGTCCTAACCATTAGACGATGGGGCCAAAACTTTCAAATGCCGACAAATTTTATAAAATTATTTAGCATTTGTCAAGTGTAATGTATATCTCTGTGCCTTTTTACAGCCCAGGGTTTGCATTTTGCATCAAAACTTCTTGTTCCAATTGTTGCACTTCTATTTTGACATCAATGTATTTTAACAACTGTTGTTTTTCAGTATGTCTGGCTCTGGCACGATATTTTTCTTTCTTGCTGACTTTGGCTTCCTTGTCAAATTTATCTTTCACACTTTTAAACCAATTTGCCATTTTTGCCAAAGCCAAAATATCTATCAAGATATTGTTTTGTTCTGCATATCTGGCAATTTGCAAGGCCTGAGTTTTTGACATATCGCCGTCCCAATATGATGCAAATATTTCGCCAAAATTGTTTTTCAAAGTTGTACAATATATTCTAATTTTTTTGATTTCATTTATAATGGCTTGATTGACTTTGCCTTTGATTACAAAATGATTTATTTGATGAGAAAACGCATCCAAAGCCAAAATTGTTTCAGGTAAAAATCTGTATTTTGTTCCACCCAATTCTTTCAATACATATGCGTAATATTTATCGTATTCATTTAATGCTTTCTTTAAATTGTCTAATGCTTTTGCATCGTCATTTTTATCATCAGGATAAATGTTTGGACGCACAGATAAAATTTCCCCGACAAAAGTTTCAAACAAATAAGGCAATGTTTTCAGTTCATAGAAAGTTTTAACACCTGTGATGTTGAAAAATTCTTTAAATGCACGTGTGCGCACATTGTATTCAGAAACGGCTTTTGCCAATTCAGAAGTACTGGTGCTGATGCGTTCTGGGACAATATCGTTAATTTTATCTTCGTATAACATACTGATTTCCTCTGTGTTTTTTCACAAAGATACACCAATATTTATTTTTGTCAACTTGTTTATTACACAAAAAATAAAATACCGCCGAAATCGGCGGTATGAATCTCTGGCGGGATGTAAGGGGCTCGAACCCTCGACCTTCTGCGTGACAGGCAGACGCTCTAACCAGCTGAGCTAACACCCCGTGTGCCAAAGTATATTATACCTTTCATTATCACTTTGCAAGTGTTTTTTTGAAAAAATTAAATCAACTTGCCTATTGCTACGGCTGTGTCGCACATACGATTAGAAAATCCCCACTCGTTATCGTACCAAGCCGTCACATGCACCAAATGTCCGTCAATAACATTTGTTTGGGTTGCATCAAATATGGCACTGTGCGCATCATGCGTAAAATCCACAGAAACCAACGGCATTGTGTTATATCCAAATACCACGGATGTTGCGCGTTCCATAGCCGTATTGACTTTATCAATTGTCGCAGGTTTATTTACGTTCACGACCAATTCCACAACAGACACATCTGGGGTTGGAACACGAATTGCGATTCCATCCAGTTTGCCAGCCAATTTTGGCAATACCAAACCAATTGCGCGGGCTGCCCCGGTTGTTGTTGGAATCATAGACATCGCGGCCGACCGTGCGCGTCGCAAATCTTTGTGTGTTTTA
>JAKSSZ010000017.1 GCA_024402835.1 Alphaproteobacteria bacterium
CCTGTGGAACTGAAAAACAATAATGGAGTATGTGTATTTGCAACAAATACATTTACAACATAATCATCTTCTTTGGTGGTCATTGCATTTCTACCTTTGCCACCACGTTTTTGCGCTTTATATGTATCAAGCGCAACACGTTTTATATAACCAGTATTAGAAACTGTGACAACCATATCTTCACGTGCAATTAAATCTTCGATATCTATGTCTATTTCAGCATCAGAGATTTCTGTTCTGCGAGGTTGTGACCAATTATCACGAACAGCAGATGTTTCATCACGTATAATTTGTATGATACGTTCACGACTACTTAAAATAGCAAGTAAATCTTTTATTTGTGCGCCAAGTTCTGTTAAATCATCATGAATTTTGTCACGTTCAAGACCTGTCAATCTGTGTAATTGCAATTCAAGAATTGCCTTTGCTTGGTCTTCGGACATATAGAATTGACCGTCTTTGTATTCTGTGTTTGGATCTTCTATTAAATTAATATAAGATTCAATATCAGATGCAGCCCACCCACGAGAAACAAGTGCAACACGTGCATCGTCTGGATTTGCAGATTCTTTGATTAACTTTATAACTTCATCTAAATTACCACAAGCAACAGACAAGCCCAATAATGTATGAGCACGATTTCTTGCTTTGTTCAAATCAAATATAGTTCTGCGACGAATAACTTCTTCGCGGAATTCTATGAAAGCGTCCAACACACTACGAACAGAAAATAACATTGGACGTCCACGATTTAATGCCATCATATTTACAGGGAAATTTGATTGCATTTCTGTGTATTGGAACAAATGATTCAAAACAACTTCGGATATAGCATCACGTTTTAATTCAATAACTATGCGCAAGCCCTCTTTTGATGATTCATCACGAATATCTGTTATACCCTCTATCTTTTTATCTTTTACAAGTTCGGCTATTTTTATTATCAATTGTGATTTGTTAACCTGATATGGCAATTCATCAACTATGATTACAGGGTGATCATGTGATGTTTCACAATGTGTTTTAGAACGAACAATTATTGAACCACGACCGGTAGTATGTGCCTTGTACGCACCAGCATGTCCCATAATAATACCACCCGTTGGAAAATCAGGTCCAGGTATTATAGAAAATAATTCATCATCCGTGATTTCACGATTATTTAATATTGCCAAAATACCGTTACAAATTTCACCAAGATTATATGTAGGAACATTTGTTGCCATACCAACAGCGATACCAGAACCGCCATTTACCAAAAAGTTTGGAAACTTGGTCGGCAAAACAATTGGTTCTTGTAAAGTACCATCAAAGTTAGGTTGCCAATCAACTGTATCTTTATCTAAATCTTCCATTAAAGATGCGCCAAGTTTGGAAAGGCGTGCCTCGGTATAACGCATAGCAGCAGGTTTATCGCCATCACGAGAACCAAAGTTACCCTGACCATGAACAAGCATTTCACCCATAGAGAAATCTTGAGCCATACGAGCCATTGCTTCATATATGGAGCTGTCCCCGTGTGGATGGTAACGCCCCATAACATCACCGACTATACGAGCAGATTTAACAGTTGCTTTTGTTGCGGGTGCAACCTCGTTCATAACGTATAAAATACGACGGTGAACAGGTTTACAACCGTCCCTGACATCTGGTAATGCACGATCAACAATAACCGACATAGCATAGTCAAGAAAACTTGTTCGCATTTCGTGTTCAATTGGAGATTGTGGAACTTTTATTTCATTTAATTCATTTATTTCTGACATACCTTTTTCCCTTTGATTTCTTTATATAAAAGATAGCAAAAAATAGCCGTTTGGGTCAAGAAAAAAGCATAAAAAAGGTCAGAAAAATTCTGACCTTTTGTGGAGATAAAAACATTGACTTTTTTTACTTTTCCAAATCGTTTATCAAACCTTGGATTCTGGAAACACTTTCTTCGTCTGCCAAATTTGTAGCAATAACAAATGCAGATTGTAAATCTGTCTTTGCGGCCTCTATATTTCCAACTTTCAAATTCAAAGCAGCCGATTTTTCATAACAAGACATAGCCATACTTGCTTGTTCTTCACTGGATTCTGCGGAAGATGCGCCCTGAATTAATTCAGAAACAACACGAACAGCAGCGGTGTAATCATTTATAGCAGATGTATAATCACCAATTGCTGTATATGCTTCGGCACGTTCTGCATATACATTTGCACTGACTGTACCATCAGCACGAGCAAGAGAATTAGTATAATCTGCAATTGCACCATTCCAATTCTTTAACCACAAATTCAACTGACCACGTTTTGCATATAAATTACGCATAGATAAAATATCAGAAGGTTTTTGTGCATGTGCAGCCAAAGCATTATTTATATTATTCAAAGCAGATTCATAATTTTCCATTCTGGTATCAAGTAATGCTTTGTCATAAAAAGCAACAGCATTTAAAGAATCTTGTTCAATAGCGGAATCAAAATCTTCCATTGCTTTTTGATATTCGCCCATTTGCATATAAATTTCACCACGTAAAGCATAAGCATTTGTATTTTTATCAACATCTATCGCTGATTCTAAATCGGTAATAGCACCTGCCATATCACCAGAAGCGATTTTTGTTTTTGCAGAATCAATATAAGAAGTTGATTGCTCTAAACTTTCTTCGGTAATAACAACACTTTGTAATGTTGGATGAAATATTTCATGACTGCGTCCCAAAATATAAAATGTAGCAGCAATAAAAAATAAAATTATAAACCAATAAATATATATAGACCAAGACCATGTATTGGCGCTGTTAGTGTGGGTTTTAGCAATTACTTTTTTTGTAGCAATCGTTTTTTTGTGTTGGGTTTTCATGTTTCTCTCCTCGGTTTATATAAACAAGTTTAAAGATTTTTTTTCAATAGGTCAATTGTTTTCTTATCTATTTTGATTATTTTCCCAACAGGTAAATTTTTTAATTGTGTATTTCCAAATTCAATACGATGTAAATCTATGATTGGACATCCTATGTATTTAAAAACTATGCGTATTTCGTTTTTTTTGCCTTCATCTATTTTTACTTTTACAGTATCTTTGTTTAATATCGTTATATTCATAGGTCTGTATTTTATACCATCTATACAGACACCACCACGTGCTATATTTAACTTTTCATCAGAAAGATTTTTTATTTTTGCAATATAAGTTTTTGTAATGTGCGAACTGGGCAATGTTAATTGACGCGCAAGTTGCCCATCATTTGTTAATAATAATAATCCCGTTGTTTTGTAATCAAGACGACCAACATATTTTAATTTTGAAAATTTTTTATCCAAACAATCGTATATTGTTTTGCGACCATTTGGATCATAAGTTGATGTTATTGTATTTATTGGTTTATGAAACATATATAATTGTGTTTCTGTTTGTGGTTCTATGGCTTTATTATCAACAAGTATTTTTTCAGTTCCATCAACAAAAAAAACAGGTGTTGTAATAATTTGTCCGTTTACAGATATATGACCAGACAATATTAAATTTTCCGCTTGTCTGCGTGAAGCGATACCATTGTCCGACAAATATTTTGCAAGACGAATTTTCATTTGTTTATAACCTTTGCTATGGCAACGACACCAGCCACTTCGGCACGCAAAATTGTTTTACCCAAAGATAAATGTTGCGCGGAACTGTTATCTATTAAATCAAATTCATGTTGAGAAAAGCCACCTTCGGGACCAACGAATACTTTATTATATAACAACGATGTTTTTGATATTTCCATATCATGCCCCGCCCTTTCATCTGCAATTATTATTGTATTCAAATCAACATCTGAAAATTTTATTGGGTCACGTAATTTTGGAATACTGTTACGATTTGATTGTTCAGATGCTTCTATAATTATTTTTTTTATACGTTCCCAATTTATATGATGCGCAACCGTTCTTTCCGTTATAACAGGTTGTAAAACAGATATTCCCATTTGGGTCGCCATATTAACCAATTCATCTGTCTTTTTTATTGGTGCAAAATATAATTCAATATCATTACATGGGTCAATATGTTCCGTTTGAGATATGGCAGTAATGTATTTATCATCATCTGATAAAATTGCGTTATATTCAATACCATTATTAAATACAAGACATTTATTCGTGCGCATAACATGTCGTAAATAATGAGATATTGTTTTATCTATTGCTATTTTATCATTTAATATAATTTCTTTATCTATATATATACGTGGTGTGTTTTGCATTTTTTAATCTTTATATGAAGTTATTTTTATGATATAATACCAATTATGGCAGGGAAATTCAAATTTTTATCAGTAAGTGGTGAAGGCAAAGGTTTAGATATATTTAATTCTAAGTCTTATAAAGAGCATGAACAAGCACCAGTTGCAAGAATCTGTTGGGAAATAAGATGGTGGGCTGGAATATGGCTTATTTGTGCTTTGGCTTTTGGATTATCTTTTGCTATTGAACACATTTGGCGATATGGCTGGTCAGATGCAACACAAGTATGGGTTTGGGTTTATCTGAAAAATTTTATTAGTTCTTTTGGTATTTCGGCTATTGCAGAGATTCCGTATTGGATTTCAAGAACAGTTGCGCATCCAGATATTGCAAGTATAACCCCGATATTGCCTGTTATCGCCTATTACTTTTTAGCAGATGCAACTTTGGTTTCCGAATTTAACCCAAATGGAAAAGATAAATATGATGAAAAATCATCACGTAAAGCAAATGCCGAAGATATCAAAAAGATGAGGAAGTATGCCGATAACAAGGAAGGATTATTCAATGGATTCTGCACAATATTAGGGTATTTCAAAGACAAAGGTAAATTAAAACCGCTTATGTTAGACGATACATTATCAACATTATGTGTTGCCCCCCCAGGAACTGGTAAATCCGCAGGTGTCGTTATTCCAACAATTTTGGAATGCGATACAATGTCAATGATTATAAATGACCCAAAACCAGAATTAGATATGAAAACATCCGCATATCGTGCAACGATTGGACCAGTATTTATATTAAATTGGGGTGGTCAAGATGAACCAGAAAAAGGTATTTATTATCCATCATGGAATCCATTGTCACCAGAACATGTTCCATATAATCCAGAAAAACGTGATTTGTATGTTGATGCAATTTGTAAAGTTTTGGTCCCAGATGCAAAAGGAAGTGCAGACCCACACTGGGCACAAACTGGTAGAGCCGGATTGGCAGGTTTAGTTCATTTTATTATATCAAAAATAGAAAGAGCAAAAGCAAATGATTATTTTTATAGTCGTATAAGTTCGGGAACTTTCAACGACGATGATAAGACATTATTAGGTGAATATTATTTATCTATGATGAATGACCCAAATGCATACGCAGCATACGCACTGTTGCAAAGGAATGAATTAAATATTACAAATTTTGTTCCAGTTGGAACATGGGAACATATACCAGATGCATGGCATGGCAAAGAAGCATCTTTTTCTATGATTTTAGATTGGATAACCGCAAGCCAAGTTGATATTGCACAACAAATGGAAGAAAAAAAGCAAATGGGCGACCAAATGCTTATGATGGAAGACCCAATAAAAGATTTATTTTTAAATGCTGTTGACGAATCAAGAAAATACGCATATTCATCCAGAGCAGTAGCAGAATTAACACAACTTGCAAATACACCAGATAAAGAACGTGGTTCTATATTATCAACAATGATGGAAGGATTAAATATATTCCGTAATGCAGCTGTCCGTAACAGAACAAGCCATTCAGATTTTCACTTTTCTGATTTAAGAGGTATGAAAGACCCCAGAGATGGAAAAATAAAACCGGTAAGTATTTATTTATCAATTAATTTAGTAGATGCACAAGCATTGAATCCAATTACCGCTATATTTATTGAATTAATGTCAAATTATTTAATTGCACATAAACCGGGCGATATTGTTGATGGTGAAAAAGTTGGTCCATGTGATGTATTATTCGTATTAGATGAAATGCCAAAAATGCAAAAATTAGATGCCGTTATCCAAGGTCCTGATTTAGGTCGTGGTCAAAGAGTATCTTATCTTATCATCGCCCAAGATTTACACCAGATTCAGGAAAAATATGGTCCAGATGCTGCGTCAACAATTATTTCAACAACCGCTGCAAAAATTGTTTTAAGACAAAACGATCCGGATTCTGCAAAAAGATTTGTTGAAATGATTGGAAACAAAATCGTTGAAAAAATTGAAAAAGATAAAGATGGCAAAGATGTTGCAAAACCAAAAGAAGAAGAATTATATTCAATGAAAGATATAATGAAATTAGAGGAAGAAAAACAACTTGTTATTTACCAAGGTTTCTATCACAGACCAATTGAAGCTACACAAGTTAGATATTATAATAGCAAAACAGAAATTGAAAAAAAGTTAAATGCAAAATATAAAATGGGTAAAGCCGCCCCATTACCAGAATTTTTAATTCCATTTCATCACGCCGTTATGGGATACGAAGGGACACCAAAATATCTGGATCCACAAACCAAAGAAGTAAAGATATTAGAACCAGTAAAATAAAAATCCCGATATTTATCGGGATTTTTATATAGGTATTACAATATATTATAATTCGGTTTTTACTTCCTGAATTTCATAACATTCTACACGATCACCTTCTTTTAAATCGTTGTATTTATCGAAACTCATACCGAATTCAACACCGACAGTTACTTCGGATACTTCGTTTTTCTCGCGTCGTAATTCCCCTATTTTTCCATCATAAATTACAACATTATCACGAAGCAAACGAACAAGTGCGGTCTTTTTAATTACACCTTCGGAAACACGACAACCTGCAACACGGATTCCTTTACCAACTGTGAACAAAGCAATAACATCCGCATAGCCAATAAAGTTTTCGTTTTTTTCTGGTGCAAGTTTTCCAGATAATATTTCTTTGATTTCATCTGTTATACGATATACAACACTGTGATAACGTATATCTATACCATTATTACGCGCCATATCACGAACAGCAGAATCTGCACGAACATTAAATGCGATAATAACAGCACCAGATGCAGTTGCAAGACGAATATCACCTTCGGTTATTTGACCAACACCAGCAGATAATAAATCAACAGACGCTTTGTCCGAATTAAATCCACGCAACATATCAGAAATTGCTTCTACGGAACCCTGAACGTCTGCACGTAATATTACAGGCAAAGACAATTTTTTTGTTTCATCACGTTTAGCAAACAATTCTTCTAATGATGAATGTTTAACAGCATTGGCTTTGTCTTTTGCTTTTTGAACGCGATATGCAGCAACTTCACGAGTTTGCGCTTCGGTTTCCATAACATGTAATTCATCACCCGCATTTGGAACAGATTCCAACCCTAAAACAATTGCAGGTTGTCCAGGTTTTACAAATTTAACACGTGTACCATTTGAATTTATCAAAGCACGAACACGACCAAATGTTTCGCCAACAACAAAAACATCACCAACAGACAAAGTTCCCTGACGCATCAAAACTGTTGCAACAGCACCAAGCCCTTTTTCCATTTTTGCCTCTACCACATAGGCCGATGCATACATATCAGCATCTGCTTTTAAGTCCATAAGTTCGGCTTGGAGTAAAATGGCTTCTTCGAGTTTATCCATTCCCATTTTTGTTTTTGCAGATATTTCTATGCATTGAATATCACCACCCATAGATTCAACTTGGACTTCTTGTTGTAATAAATCAAGTTTAACTTTTTCTGGGTTTGCTTCGGGCAAATCACATTTATTTATAGCAACTATAAATGGAACATGAGCGGCACGAATATGATGAATTGCTTCTATGGTTTGTGGCATTATTGAATCATTTGCTGCTACAACCAAAACAACTATATCCGCAATTTGTGCGCCACGTGCGCGCATTGCTGTAAATGTTTCGTGTCCAGGTGTATCCAAGAAAGTTATAACCGCACCAGATTTTGTTTGCACTTCGTATGCGGAAATATGCTGTGTTATTCCACCCGCTTCACCAGCAACTACATTTGCGTTACGAAAAGCATCCAACAAAGATGTTTTTCCATGATCAACGTGTCCCACAACTGTAACAACCGGCGCACGATGTTGTAATCTTTCGGCATTTGGTTGTTGTTCCAAAATATCTACATAAGGTTTTACTTCTATACGTTTAACTTTTGCACCAAATTCAGATGCAACTAATTCAGCCGTATCCGCATCAATAGATTGATTTTGGGAAGCCATCATTCCCATTTCCATCAATTTTTTAATCACATTACCAACTTTTTCAGCCATCGCAGCAGCTAAATCTTTTACTACTATGGTGTCAGACAATGTGACAACACGTTCTATTTTTTGTGGTGCTTTAAATTCAGCACGCGCTTTTTCACGTAATCTTTTTAATGACGCTTCACTTCTGCGACGATTTGCACCACGAATACCTATTTCTGTATCATCATCGTCATCATCACCACCAATAACAATATCATGTATAGATATTTTTTTTGGCTGTTGATGATCTTTTTTAAATCCATTATTATTTTTTTGATAACGATTTTCTGTATTATCTTCATATCCAGATTTAGAAAACGAAGGACCTTTTTTTTGTCTGTCCATTGGACGAACAACAGGTTCTTCTTCGGCAACAGATTCTTGATTTTTTAATTCACTCAAAGCAGCCTGCATTTCTGCACGTTGTTTTTCGGCTTCTTCTTCGCGTTTGCGATTAGCCTCTTCTTCTTCTTTACGTTTTCTTTCGCGTTCTGCTTTTTCTTGTTGTGCTTTGGCCACAACCTCTCTTAGACGTTCTTCGGTCGGAGAAAGTTTTTTTTCTTCGTTTTGTTTTGGTTGTGGTGTATCAGTCAAAACACCCCCGCCAGGTTTTTTTATACCTATTACACGACGACGTGTAACATCAACAGTTCCATGTTTTGTTTGGACTGTTTCTGTACTATTGGGATTTTTACTTAGTGATAATGTCAATATCGCCACCTTTGATTATTCATCAACTGTTATTCCATATACAATTTCACGCGCTTTCATTATAACACGTTCACACAAATTCTTTGACATATTTTCTTCGCCAACAAATGATATTAATTCATCTGTATCTAAATCAGCCAAATCTGTCAATGTTTTTACGCCATTTTCTATTAATTTAAGTGTAATAGAATGTTTGATAGCCGTGAAATTCAACAAGTCATCACTGGCGCCTGCGGCACGACCAGATGTGAAATATTCTTCTTCTTCGCGTTGTAAGTATTCTTTTGCCAAACGTTGACATTCAGCAGCCAATTCTGGTGTAAAATCTGGAACGCTTTCCAAATCGGAAATATCACAATATGCCAATTCTTCAACTGTTGTAAATCCATAGTTATATAAAGGTTCTGTAATAGTTGCATCAGCATCCAAAACCTTTGCAAATAAAGTTGTTATTTCTTGTTTTTCTTTTTCACTGTTTTCTTTGGCTTCGGCTTCGGTATTTACATTTATATTCCAACCCGTTAATTGTGAAGCAAGTTTTACATTTTGACCGTTACGTCCAATAGCAATTGATTTATTGCTTTCTTCAACTATGATTGTTGCAGAATGTGTTTTTTCATCCAATATAACAGATTTTACATCTTTTAATGGTTGCATTGCATTTGTAATGAATTCTGCAGGATCTTCGGAGTACTTAATAACGTCTATTTTTTCACCACAACATTCATCTGTTACTGCATTTACATGAATACCACGTAAACCAACAGTCATTCCAACAGCATCTTTTGATGGGTCATTAGATTCAACTGCAATTTTAGCATGGGAACCTGGATCACGAACTACATTTTTAATTTCTATGATTCCATCATAAATTTCTGGAACTTCGGCAAAAAATAATTTTTGCATAAATATCGCATTTGTTCTTGTTAAAAAGATTTGCGGTTTATCAAATTTATCGGCTTTGACAACTTCCATAATCAATGCACGGAATTTGTGATCTGGGCGTACTTTTGCATATTTACGAGAGGCTTGATCAGCATCAAGATTTAATTCTGCACTTGTATTCTTGATTTCTTGGGGAATAAGTTCTTTTTTGGCAATATACCCTTCGGCTTTACCATTATTGATATCAACCCAAACATTACCAAATTCAAGTCTTTTAACTGTGCAATTTACAATATCACCAATATTGTCTTTGAATTCTTCGTATTGTTTGCCCCTTTCAGCAGAACGAACCTGTTGTGTAATTATTTGACGAGCCATTTGGGATGCTTGGCGTCCAAATTCTGGTTCTGGTAAAATATCTTCAACAACATCTCCAATTTGAGGATTCGCAGAATATTTTTTTGCTTCGGCAACTGTTAACATTGTTGATGGTATATAATCAGGGGAGTTAACAAAATCATCAGATATAACCGTAAAACATCTTTTTAAATGCATTGCTCCGTTTTTAGAATCTATATTCACACGAATATCAAATTCTTCGCCATACTTTTTCTTTGCTATTTTTTCAACTGCAAAAGCAATTGCATTTCTTACGATTTCAGAATCTATCCCCTTGTCATTTGCAATTTGTTCAATCGCATATAGTAATTCTTGACGTGGCATTGCTTCAAAAGACATTTTATACTCCTTGGTTATACATCTTTTATATTTATACTATAAAGGCGGGGTTCTTTCAACCCCGCCCCTAAAAAATAATTTTTAAGAACAACATTATTATTATGTACGAATCGTATAAAAGCAAGTGGAAAATATCTTGTTTTTATATTCCAAAATCTGTTATATTATAAAGATAACATGAGGGATAAGGCATGAAAAAGATTTTAAGCATATTGCTTGGGCTATTG
>JAKSSZ010000018.1 GCA_024402835.1 Alphaproteobacteria bacterium
TCGGCACACATACCACCATGTTCTGAAACAAGTTTACTACAAATCATACATACTGGGGGAAACAAAAAATCTAAAATTTTATCAAGAATCTTTACCACGACATACTTTTATATGTTTTTTTTGAAACACTATCACCAAACATATTACTTTTTTGCTGTGTCAATGTTTCATATTGATCGCCAGATATTATACGCAAAACAAAATTATCTTTATTACTTCTTTGTGATAATACCGGCACAATTCTTTGTTCCGCTACACCTGTATCACGCAAAACCTGTTCCACAATAGCCAACCGTCTTGCTGTCAATTTTTGTGTATCTTTGCTAGAAACAACGCTTTCTGGAATACTGATTTGAATTGCACGTTTTGGATTGCTAACAACAATAGAAGCATATTCACTTAATAAATTATAATTTTCACGTGACAAAGCAGAATCTTCATCTCTGAAACTAATTTTAATTTCCAAAGCACGAACGCCGGTATTATCTTCCGACAAATCACGTTGTGCGGTAAATCCTTCACTTGAAACAGACATATCGCTTACCACATCAAATTTATTATCTATTTGATATGTTGATAAATGTTTGTTTTCTGATAAATAGGTCTTTTTAAACGCTTTCTTTAATTCAGTTGGTGATAATTTTACCATATCATTTTTCATAGCAATTCGTGGTTCTGATATTTCTTTTGTATCTTTTGCGATTACTTCTTTTGTCATTGGCACTATCTCACGACGAACAGTAACATCTTTTTTAGATACAACTTTACTTTTCCCTGTAATCGGTGTTGTAATCATAATAGGTCTTGCTTTAACACTATTATCTGCCAACTGTTGTAAATCATTTAATCTTTGTATTTGTGAATCCAACATTAAATCTTTATTATCCGCAATAACATTCAAATTTTCTTCTGGTAAAACCGATTCGTCACGAACAACAAGTATCTCGTCATGGCTTGGCATTTTTAATGTATGTTCTGTCGCAGAAGCCCACAAATTATCACTTGGACGTTTTGGAGATAAAATATCATCGCCTATAATATTATGTGTATTTGTTTTTGGAGTATTTTTAGTTATCTTTTCTGTTTTGGTGATTTTATTATGTTTTATTTCTTCACCAAATGCGGCACGAGCCGAAACACTTGTATTTTCCATATTAACAGCCGGCAACCTTGCCCCAGCAAAAGTGGGCAAAGAAACACAACACATCAAAAAAGATAAATAAAAAAATCTCATTCCTTTCCTTCTTGCTGTTATCATAAAACAAAACACGAATCGCAAGCAAGTAAAAAATGAAAAAAATAAATTGGTGTAAATATTAAATTTTTAATAAACCATTTGTGGCTATGATATCTGCGCCCATATCAATTTTACCACCGGCTTCATGAATTAAAAGTTCACCCGCAGCCAATTCCGCCAAACTTAAATTATCAGAAATAAACGCATCAAATTTTCCAGCAGCGACATACACCAAATCTAATGCTGGACAACCTGTTTCTCGGGCCTTTGCGGGTGTCATCGGACGCAATCCGACCGTATTATAACAAACAACAGCATCTGATAATTCTTTGACCGTTGAAACTTTTATTTTTTTTGAATGATAGGCAGAATATAAATATGCGCCATTTCCGGCTTCGGCATAATATAATTTATCAAGTATCGGTGCGAATATAATCGCTATTTTCGTTTCATCATTAGTTCTTAAAGCAAAACTAATAGCAAAATTTGGATTACCACGAACAAAATTATCAGCCCCAGAAAAAGCAAAAGCAAATTCATCACGGTCATCCCCAGAAATAGAACTATTGGTATTTAACCATCCCGCATAAGGTCTGACAACCTTTAACACTTCGGACTTTATACTTGCTTCAACCCTTTGTATTGTTTTTTTCACAAAATCTTTTGCGGCAACCAAAGAATGTTGCAAATTTTCAACTTCACCAAAATCACGTTGTATCCCCATTGCAACCTCTTGCAATGCGACATACATTTTATTTAATTCTGGTGAGCCAAATAAATCCATGATGAATTCCAGATTTTTTATAACTTGAACCCAGCAAATTTTGCCTTAAATTCTTCTACACGTTTACCACGTGCGTTATCATTATTACGTTGACCTGTCCATGCTGGATGATTCAAATTATCTGTGGACAAAACCAAGTCTTTCTTTACAGAAGAAAACATTTTTACTGTTTTTCCATCTGTTGTAGTAACATTTATTTCATGATATTCTGGATGAATTCCTTTTTTCATCTTAAATCCTTTTATATATATTTGTTTAATAAATAGCTTGAAAATTATACATTCTTTTTTCTTAAAAGCAAGCGCAAATATATTATGCTTTTATAACTGACCGATACATCCAAGGTATAAATTTCCAGTATTTTCCAAAACTTTAATAAACTTAGCTTGATTATTTCCGGTAAACAACGCCAATATTGTTCCAACATCTGTTGCCAACATATCACTTATTGTTGCAACCGAAGAATCCATTTTCTTAAAAAAACCACTTGTAGGATGAATTTCTGCTGCTAACAAGTGTTTTTTCTTACTATCTTCTGTTATATTATCTTTGCTTACAATTACCATCAATTGACATTCTGGGGAAATAATAACTTTATCTGCAACAATGGCATCCGCCCCCAATAATTCCCCCCACCAACCAGTTGAATTACAAAAAACAGGGTAATAAATAACAGTATTCGGATTTTTTTGCATAATTTCAGATATATCTATATCTTCTAAAACAATATCTGGCATAGCGCCTGTGATAGTATTTATGGTTTTACGAGCCAACTGATAATCAGCATCATCAGTTTTATTTGGCCAATAAAGAATTACTGTCTCTCTCATCACAAGTTCATTATATCAGATTCGGAATTTATAAAAAAGACCTCAAAGGCAAATAAAATACTTGATTTTTTATTTTTTTGTTTATGTTGCCTATTTTTCTGAACTTTTAGTTTTTTTAGGTATCCATTTTTTCAGTTTTTCGGCTAATATTTTTACATCTTTCTTTGCCGTATCATAGTATTTAGTCGATATTTCTATTTTAAACAACATATTAGATAATTTTGGAATCAAAGTCATAAACATAGCAATAAAGATTCCCATTAAAATAACAGTTATCAAACTATTATTCTGCATCATCAAGCCATCTATCAAGATTTTCGAATCGCCACTTGATAACGCAGTTTCCAAAGCCGACACCCCGTTCCACGTTCCAAAAGCGGCATTTAAAAACATTATTGAGAACATTAAAAATACCATTGTTAAAACGATACCGACTATTGCTTTTACTAAATCATCTATCATATTTTTAATAACCCGCCCACCTGCTGGAAAAATTGGCCAATCATCTTTTGCATCAAACATCCACCCCATTAACATTAATGGCAACATTATTAAATCCATACTCAATTTTATGAAAACTTCCAAAAAATATAATGGTATTGGCAACAAAGCAAAAAAATACAAAACTAATATCAAAAGTCCCGCAAAAAACATAGGTATATTTGGAAACACTGGGACTTTCCATATAATTTTATGCATATAATCATAGTTAAAAGCCATATTTAACATTGTCCAACCAACGGTCATTCCCAATCCAGTAATTTGATGAACATTTGCAACCTCGCACGCCAATTGATGTCGTAGTTTGGGTGAAAAAGCACCAACAGATGCTAATTCAACACTTTCAGAACTGGGGTCTGCGATTGCAGTTGCAACCATACATTCTGCAAATTTATTATTATCTGATATTGCATAATCTAATGATGTTCCTATTGTCAAAGCAGGTTCTATTAAAACACTTGTAATAAAACGTGGAAGTGGAAAAAACAACAACCCAACAATAAATGTAATTTTAATAAGATAAAATCCTAAATTTGCTGTGTATTTAGAGACATTTTCCATTTTTCCGTTAAAAAAACCAGAAGCAAAACGCCATGCCATAAATATTGCAAACAATGTCAATATCATCGGTGCAACAACATGCCCCAACGCATTATATATCGGTGGCAATAAATTTGACATAGTCAATAAAATATCTGAAAACACATGACACGACCAACAAAATGAAAAAAACTCTAACGCATCTTGCATATTTACCGGAGATACACTTCTATAAACAGAAAAACCAGCAATTCCAACTGCTGCTACAACCCCCCCCACAACCAAAGGCGCAATTGCGCCAGCAGAAAAAGGCATAAAGGCAAATAACCAAAACCAAATTTTTTTTATAAATTTCATGATTTTAATTATAACATATTTTGTATTAAATGTGTTATAATTTAATCAAGTTTTTAAAACAGAGAGAATGAACAAAAAAAATAGACATTTTTTTGGTATAAAAATTGGCTGGTTACAAATTATATTTGCAACGATATTTTTTGTTTCATTTACAACACCAACATACGCAGATTACTCACTTATAGACGCTTTTAATTTATCTATATTTATTCCATTAATATTGGAACAATTTATGAATGTCGCGACATATTTATATAACTTCTTTGTTGGACAGGGAACTGGTTTAATATATATATTGATTTATGTTTTCTTGGGAATCTATATTGCTTTATATTTATGTAAATTATATTTACCAAAAGATTGGCTTGGTTTTTTTGGTTTTAATGGTGGTGGCGAAATGTGGGACGGCTCGGCTACGGGTTGGAACATTGGTTTCAATGTATTAAAGCCATGCATTCGTGTTATTATTGCAACAACACTATTATTGCAAATTAAACCTATTATTGTAACAGAATGGTTGGTAAATCCTTTTTTGGAATTTGGTGCAATTTATACAAATCAAATCGTTAAATCAATCAAAGATATTAATTTGGATGACTCCCCTATACAATGCCCCAAAAACATAGTCACTCAAAATTGGATTTCTGAAAAAAGTTGTAATTTCCTTGTTCAACCTGTTCATATTATTTCCAGCGCCAATAATTCCATTATTAAAAACGGTATAGATACAGTGGCACATGGAATCAAAGGTATTTTCTTGTTTTCCCCATCTTTTGTATCATCATTGATGGGTATTATCACAGGAATAATACTTATACTGACTTTTGTATCATCAAATCTTTTTATGGCATTATTAATTATCCAAGCGATTTTTGACATGTGTTTATCTTTAATCATGTATCCTTTTTGCGTATTAACATGGGTAGCAACAAAATCAGACAAATGGTTTGATATTTTACCTGCATTCAAACAAATCATAGAGGCATTAAAAAAATTAGTGATAACAATGATTGCTTGCGCATTTATATTATGTGTAAACGTTGCTATTGTTCATGCTTTGTTTGATAGCACACAAAACATAACAAATTTAAATTTCGGTCAAAATTCCCTTATTTGGTTATCATCTATATTAACTATATTTTTAATACATAATATTTTTACGATGACAAAAGAAAGATTAAAAACATATTCTGGTGCAAAAACGTCATTATATGATGATGTAGTTGGTGACGCAAAAACAATTTGGAGAAAAATTACAGATTTACCAACAAAAATAAAAGATGCCTATGCCATAGCGCATGGGCTCAAAGAAAAAGCAAAGAAATAATAACATGGAAGAATTGGCAACATCTTTGATAGATAACGGTATGCAATGTTGGACTTGTCCAATATTTGATAAATTATTTGCCATTATTTCAAATGCTGGCGGTATTATGTACCAACAATTCACAACTTTATGTATTATTATTTTTTGTATTCTATTAAGTTTTTATGTCTTGAATATTGTATGGCAAAATATAAAATCAGAAAAGCCAGATGTATTATTCAAAGAAACACTAAAACCAATAATTATTAAATCATTATTTGCTTTAACATTATTGGGTATGGGTGCTATGGTTCCACGTTTAATATCAATTATAACATTTGAACCAACTGCGCAATTAACTTTGGCTTATTCCAAAGCAATGTTACCGGAAAATTATGAAATTCCCGAATATATACAAACAGAAACGATAAACGACAATGCTATATTCCGTCCAGAATTACGTGAAACGATTACACGTATATTGGAAACAAGTGTTGCTAATTTTCAAGTATATGTAAAGACAGGATTGGCAATCATAGATTCTGCATTCAGTTTTAAATATTTTCTTTTTGGGAATTTATTAAAACATATGATTGTTTTATTCATAGGGTTATTTATCACATATAATTTTGCAAAACTTTTTGTAAAGTATTCTTTTTGTTTTATGGATATAATTGTTGCAATGGCAATGTTCGCATTTTTATTTCCATTGGCTTTGGTATTATTTATTTTCAAAGATGCAAAAAATGCACCAGATTGGTTAAAATCAATGGGTAAAGATTTAGGCTCCAGCCAAATCAAACATTTAATAAACGCTATTGTTGGTGTTGCGGCATCTATTCTAACATATACCGTTATTATACTTATAATTCGTGGTTATTTTACCGCGTATGATGTAAACATAGATTCTTTACAAACAAATGCTCAAAGCATATTTAATTTTGATTTAGACAATTCTGATGTTACACAAATAACTTTCTTTGGTTGTATTGTTTTGGTATATGTAATAACATATCTTGCAAATCAAATACCACAAATTACTTCAAAAATTTTGGAAGCGTTTAATGTGTCGGCTGAAAATTCTTTATCAAAAGAAATGGGAGATAACATATTTAATTTAACAAAAATAATAGCCAAAGATACAAAAGAAATAATTGGAACTATCGTAAAACACGGTGCAACAAAAGGGACATCTGACACACAAACAGAATCAAAAAAAACAGACGGAACTGAAAAAACAAAATGATAAAAAAGATTCTTATTTCTTGGGCAATAAAACTAATATTCGGTGCCATTGTAATTGGTGGGGGAATATGGTATTTGTCTTTTTCTATAAAAGGGAACTCTTTATCATATACAAGTGTTTCTGGATTTTTAACACAAATTGGTGCATCAGATGGTGATGTATCAAAAGTTAATGGATGTTTTTTGTGTTCCTATATCCAAGAGTTGTTTGCCGTATTGGGACGCGCCACAGAAATGTTTTGGAACGCTATTGTAAAACATTTATGGATTGTCATAGCAATCGGCTTTGGTCTGTTTGTTTTATTTCATACTATAAAATATTTTTACCAACAAATAACAAGTAAAGAATTTAAAGATTTGGATAAAAAAGCCGTAGTTAATTTAAATTTTCATAAATGGTTTGATGATATTAAAAAAACAGGTTTTCGTATATTAATTGTCGGTGTTTTAATGGGAACTTTGGGATTGGGTGGCAACACTGCTCTAAAAACAGTATCTAATATTGTTATTACCCCCGTTATGTACATAGGCAGTGAATTGTCTATGACCGCAACTGGTGTTATTACTGCGGGAACATGTGAATTAAATATGGAATCTCAAAACAGTGAAGATATTTTGAACCCCGTATTAAAACCATTTTTATGTGTAATCGGTAATTTAAACACTGTTATGCTTGCTGGTGCTGGTGGTGGTTTTGCTTTAATGAATTATGCTTGGCTCGGCTTGGGTGGTGGTTTGTTTACTTGGTTATCCGGTTTAATTGTTGTTATTCTGTTTATGGTTATCGGTTTTAATTTATTTTTCCAGATATTATCTATTGTGTTTAAATTAATCTTTTTAATAATCTTTTTACCATTACTATTGGGCGCAGCGGCTTTTGAAAAAGTATGGGGACTGGCCAAAGGTCTTGTGAATAATGGTATAAGTATGTTATTACAATCTGCCGTTGATATAATAAAAATAAGTTTAAAAATAACAATTACATACGCAACTGTTTATTATGCAGCAGATACATTTTTCCCACCAAAACAAGATAACTTTTCATCTATTATGCCCCCGTTATTAACTACAACAATAGAAAACACAGACAATCAGGATTTATCTGTAATGAATGTGTTTACAACTTGTGAACAAATATCATTAGATTCAGATGGCACAATGAACAAAGATAAATTCGTACAATGCTTTAATTCACAAAAAACAATGGTTGAAAGACAATATCCTGGTGCATTTGATTTTATGGATGATGGTTTTCAATTTTTATTATTTATGATTGGTATATTTTTCCTGTATTTTTGGATTGTATCTCCAAAGATAGATAAAATGTTAACACCTGTACCAAAAGAATCTGTCTTTGATTATGGACAATGGGTAAAAGATTTTGGCAAACAAGTATATAACACACCAATAAAACTAACTTCTGCGTTATCTAAATTAAAGAAATGAAAAATATAATAAAATATCTTTGCAGAATTGTCGCTATAATTTGTATATTAAATATACACACAGTTGTATTTGCGGACACCGAAGCAACACCAATATCACAATCAATACAACTGGAGCAAACAAATTCCGAACCTGTTGATGAAAGTCTCCAAACAAAAATTATACGTGATATATTTGTTTCAAAAGTATCTTCGGATGCAACAAATTTCCAACAAGGTTTGAACTCGGATCTAGAACAAACAAACTTTGTCCCGATTGAGGCAAAATTAGCACTGATGTTTATGAAAGCAGTATCTGCTATAGATCCCATATTACAAATGTCACTTGTTCGATTCGTTATAATATTTTTACTTATTGCATTTACTTTTTGGGTTGGAATCGAAGGGTATAATCTTGCAATAACTACGGGGGATTATAAAAAAACTATTTATAATATAATAAAACAGGGACTAATCATCAGTGTATGGATTATGGTTTTACAGTCCTGCAAAAATATTTAATATGATTATTACACCAATTGTAAATCTGGGCTCTATTTTATCAGATTTGATATTAAATGCGGTCGCCCATACTTATAAAACAGATTTACCAAATACATGTTCTGCTATTCGTGACTATGTTGCTTCAAATGCTGATGGTTTAATAATAGATGCACAATCGGCTGCAAATATAATGTGTTTACCAGCCAGAGTATCTGTTTTCTTTTATAAAGCAATTGTTGTTGGATGGAGATGGTTTATTTATGGATTTGGTAACAGTGTTGTTTCTGTTTTTGTTGGTGCAGTTGCTATTGTTTTATTTTTTAAATGTATGTTTAAATTTGCATTTATGACAATCGGCGTTGTAGCGGACTTGTTTTTTACATTATTATTATTACCATTTACCGCATTGGCCGAAGCGACACCCAAAGCCGCATTATCTGGTATGGTTGGTGATATATTTAACGGTTTTCTTAAAATCTTTAACACAAAAAAATTATCAGACCAAATACTTGTTTTTATAAACGCGACGATTTATTTTGTAACACTATCTATTATCATAGCAATATGTGCGATATTATTAGCCAGTGTGACAAATATCCAAGACACACGTATTGGTGATGTAGATGCTGCAAGTGTATTATTGGGTGGGGCGTTGGTATTTTATTTGGCTGATAAATCTGACAAACTTGCACAACAAATTGGTGGCAAAATAGAAAATACATTCGGCAAACAAACAGAACAAGATGCAAGAAATTTATGGTCAAAACTAAAAGAAAACACAACTAAAATATTAAAAACATGGGCTAAGAATAAATAATCATTTATATAATTTTAACAAACCCTGCCATTACTTTTTTTATCCCACGCGTATTAAAAGCGATTGTTAAAACATCACCATCTTCGGCAACAACAGTTCCCATTCCCAGTTCTTCATGTGAAACTTTTTTCCCCAGATATTTTTTCTTTTGTATAATTTTTTGTGGTTCGGCTGGCTTGTTTGTATATGTTGTATGTTGTTCGCTTCCAAAACAACGCAAATACCGTTTATCTAATTCATCTATAAATCTGGATGGCAAATTGTAAGTTCTTTGTCCATATAGCGAACGACTGACAGCATTTGAAATAACTAAAACTTGTTTTGCGCGCGTTATAGAAACATAACCTAAACGACGTTCTTCTTCTATACCTCCCTCTCTGACACTTTTTTCATTTGGGAAAATATTTTCTTCCCATGCGGGCAAATAAACTACATCAAATTCCAATCCTTTGGATGCGTGCATTGTCATAATACTTACTGCATCTGTTCCAAAATTGTTATTATCTTCTTCTGATGTCATCAAAGCCGCATATTCCAAAAATTCTGGCAAAGAATCATATTTTGCAATTACATTTGACACTAAATCTTGAATATGTTCTAATCTCTCTTGTGCGTCGGGTTCTTTGGATTCTCGCCACATATTTAGATACCCAGAATTTTCTAACAATTGTTGAACAACAGACACAGATGCCATATTTTGCCAATCTATATCAAATACATTTATAAATTCTGTTGCTGTTTTCTTTTGTTTTGTATTCAGATTTTCTGATTTTAATCCCGCCATATAACTATCAAATTTTGCATGTAATTTTTCCAATGTTGATATTCCAAAACCACGTCGTGGCTTTGATATAATTCTCATAAAAGAAATATTATCATTTGGATATACTAATAATCTAATATATGCAATTACATCTCGTATTTCTGCCCTATCATAAAACTTTGTAGCACCAATTAATTTAAACGGTATATTTTTACTTGTAAATTCTTCTTCAAAAACTCTTGATAAAATACTTGACCGAATTAACACAGCGCATCCCGACAAATTATTTTTATAATCAGAAAGTATACTATCAGCGATAAAAGATGCCTCGTTCCATTCTGTTGGAAAAGTTAATATATAAACTGGGTGTCCCATAGAATCGGTTCTATGACATTTTAGATTTTTTCCTAATCTTTCTGTATTATGTTCAATCAAAGAATTAGCAGCTTACTATATTTGCTTTATGATTTTTGGGATTGG
>JAKSSZ010000019.1 GCA_024402835.1 Alphaproteobacteria bacterium
CAGTATACTTTCTAATGCCTATTGCCATGAAAGGAATATCTTTTTGTTTGTTTCCCGTACAGGGATTGGGTTGGTTTTTATGTTGTGCCAATAAAAAGGCAAAATTTTATTAAAATAGCGAGAGAAGACAGGTTGCAAAAAATGGTTCATGATATACAGCGTAGTATCGATAAAAAGAGCCAACAAAAACAAGAAGCTATAGATATCAGAGAACGAAAAAGGCAGGAAAGACTACAAAAACAGAGAGAAGAGGAACAAAGAAAAAGAATAATTACGCGTCAAAATGCAAGACCAAAAGTTGCTCTACTAAAGCGCTTCTTTGATGTAGTAAAACAACAAAAACAGTTCGTATATCCGTTCTATGATAGTTCGGATACGTTGATAGCAAAATTAAAATTTACAAATGGGTTAAATCTTCAGTTTTTAGAAGATATATACAACCCGCAGTATAAAAGATATAACAGTAACGATTGGATTGAATGTGGTGATAACGCATATTTATGTGTGGACGACGAAGATATAAAAAACTGTAATGTTAGAATTTTCCCTTGCTGCCCCCAAAAAGGTCAAACATTAAATGATTATTATAAAAATATTTCCAAAAATACTGTGTTTTTTGCCGGGGAGATAGGGAAGGAAGGCAATAAACGAGCGTTCGCAGGTTTTCCTTGGATTATTTTTGTTGATAAGGGAAGCAAAACAATATCGGTGTTGTGCAAAAATTTTCTTGATGGTAAAGAACAAAACAACTTCTCTCTTGTACATATAGTGTTAGCAGATGGTGTTTATTATCACTATCAGTATTACTCAACAAAACATATAGACATATTTCTAAAAATGGTTTGTAACAATAACCAAATATCGGTGTCAGATATAAAAATTTTGTAAATTATATACTATTTATGTCTTGCTTTATGACACTCATCACAAATAGAAACCAGCCAATCAATAGGCTCGCGCCCAATGTTCTTAGCATATTTTAAATGGTGGACTTGTGTTGCACGAGCCCCGCAATAAACACAACGCCAATTATCACGCTTAAATACAAGATATCGTTTGCGCTGCCATGCTTCCGATTGTAAATAATCATTGCGGTAATAATCTCTGCGTATTTTGCGTTTGAAATTATTCCACCATATCGCAAGACCTATAAATAATATTACAACAATAGCTTCCATATCATCATCTTTTGTATATCCAGCTAAGATGGTATCCATTTATTCCTTAAAAATCAAATAAGTTTATAAGATACAAAAAATACCCAGAAAATTTTGATTGTTTTTTACAACAAACATTTTGATTTTTTGACATAATGCCTATATACTTATCTTGAAAAAGGAGTTTTTCATGAAACGTATCGCATTATTTTCTATGATAGCATTGTTATCGGCGTGTAGTTTATTTAGAACAGAAACAAGTGATACGGATATATGGAAAGCAAAGAAAAATACAGAATGTATGGATATCAAGGCTGTTAAAGTGTTTCAAACACTTGATGAAGGTGCGCTGGCTTTTGCTTGTGACGGTTGGGATACTAAGTATTGTTCCGGTATGACGGTATATGTACCAAAGTCGCATAGTATAACCACAGAATTGTACGATGATAAGGTTATAAAAATACCAGAAAACAAATGCTTTATACCGCTTAGCACTTATAAGTATGAAACCAAAGGCGGTTCTGTAAAAACTGTTCCTATGGTAGAATTTGGATATTCTTATACCCCAGAATCATCAGATGAATTTAGAAGCAGATTTTATGAACGTGCGGTAAATATGTATGCTGATTGTAAAGATCATTTTATATTCGGCGATAAAAAAATGTCTAAATCGTTAAAAGCAGAGGGTGAAAAGTTTTGCATGTGTTTGGATGATTTGGCCACTAAATTATTAGAAAGTAGCCCAGATACAGAAAAAACAGATGCGCTGGATAAGGATCTTGTAAATGTTGCCTTTGCCCTTGATTATGCGACTGGTTTGGAAAATTGTAGTAAAAAATACCCGAACGCGGCAAAAGCGTATTGATTGATATCGTGAAATCTGCATTGTGTTCAAAATATGTAGACAAATTTACGGGTTGAAAAAGCATAAGTTATTCACAATATTCTTGTCTAAAGGACGAATTTAAAGAGTGGAAAAGGATAATGGCTAAAAGATAAAAATATCCCGGTTTTGCGCTGGGAAAAGTGGCGCGGGCGGATGGACGTGTGATTTAGATCTTTTATTTCTTGGTTGAAAAAAAGAAAGTGTTGGGTTATACTGAAAAAGTAAGAGAAATGAAATGGATAAAATAATTGATATTATTATTAAAATGCAGGAAAATCATACTGAAGAATGGCATAAAGCAGAAGAAGAGTTTTCCAAAGATTTAAATAATGTTAATACTCCGGAAGAAATATTGTACAATTATGTTAAAGCTAATCATTTGATGAATTTTAGGTTATGGCATACTGAGGATATTGCAAGACGTAAAGATGTATCATCAAAGGTAATCGCAGATTGTAAATATAAAATAGACGAACTTAATCAAATGCGCACAAATTTTTATGAATGCATCGATGCTGCGTTTACAAAACTTTTGAAACCAAAATTGCCACAGGTTTGCGAAGATGTACAAAATACGGAAACACTAGGAATGGTTATTGATAGATTGTCCATACTATCTCTGAAAATATACCATATGAACGAACAAAAAATGCGAACAGATACTTCAACAGAAAGGGTTAAACAAGCTGCCGATAAACTAGGTGTGTTGCTAGAACAAAAAACAGCCCTTGTAAAAGCAGTGAAATATCTGATTAAGGAATATATTTCTGGGAAAAAGAAAATAGCGGCATATTACCAGTTTAAAATGTATAATGATCCGGAATTAAACCCACAGTTATATAAACACAAAGGAGAAAATAATGATGAACGAAAATAAAAAATATGCATTATTTCTTGGAGGTGGCGGAGGTGCTGAAGATAGTGCACGCTTAGATGAGATATTTTTTAATGCGTTGTCAAAAGACGGGAAGATTTTATATGTGCCTTTGGCAATGGATTCTGCAAACTATTCTGGCGGATTAGAATGGTTTACGGGTGTGGTAAGATTATACAGTGATACAATTTCTATAGATATGTTAACAGATCAAAATGCTGATGATGTAGATTTAAACGGGTATAATGCGGTTTACATAGGTGGTGGAAATACTTTTAAATTGCTAGACAGCGTAATTAAATATGGTTTAGCAAAAAAAATCAAAACATTTTTACAAAATGGAGGGCTCGTTTATGGTGGCAGTGCCGGGGCAATCATCATGGGGAAAAATATAAAAACTGCTGCGGCAATGGATGAACGTGGTTATTATGAACAAGAGAACGGCTTAAATCTGTTACATGATGCTTGTGTAGCATGTCATTGGCCAGAAACATCTGAACACGTGAAGAAAGTTGCGAGAGAAAATAAATTCAAGGTCTATTGTATACCAGAAAATTGTGGTTTGGTGTTTGATGTAAATGGTAGTTTATTACAGATTGTTGGTGAAGGGGTAGAAACTATCTAGTCAGTAACCCTTTTTGCTCTAAACGCAATTTGATTTCGGGAACGTATTTTAACATTATATCATCGTATAAGTCATTTGTGTTCCCTTCATCAAAAGATTTATTAAATTTGCCATCTGGCGTTTCGACATCACCGCGTTTCTTTTTGTTTAGAAACTCTTCATAACTTTTAGTGAAATAGTGATTTACACGAATTTTTTCTATGCTAGGTTTTAAATTGAATCCTGCAATTCTTCTACCATTTTCATCAATTGAACTTCTAAAACCAAGGAAACAACCATTGTGAACAGCAAACATAAAGGCTGCTCTTGGGTTAATAATTGATTTAACCATAAGATTTTTTGGGTGATCCAATGGGGCGCGTCTGGTAAAACGCTTAATTGTTAGACCTGGTGTTCGCGTCAAATGTCCGCTATTTCCGTAATTAACCCAACTTGCTCCTAAACCATATTTAGGTTTTATCTCGTTTATCACATCCACAATAGTTTCATGTTGAACGGGAACTAAAAATTCATCTGTATCAATAAATGCCATCCATTTAGTTTTGAGCTTATAATTTTTTAAAGCATCATTATATGCTGAAATTTGTTGCCCTCTGCCAGGCCAATATTTGTAGACCACGTCATCATCATAATGGCGTAAAACATCTTTAATATTATCTGTAGATTCATTATCATAAATATAGAATTTAGTAACACCGACTATTTTGTGATATTCAATCCATTCTGCCAAGTAGCTTGCCTCGTTTTTAATTATAAGGACCACAGATAATGTATCTTGAAATTGTATCTTCTCTTCTTGCTTGAATTTCATATAAAAATGTCCGGAAAACTTTATAGCTGACCATAGTTGATGAGGATGAACAAAATGTCTCCACCAAGACGCAAGCCGTATTCTTGTTTCAAGATTTTTAAAAAATTTGCTTTTTTGTAACATATGTCTATATTTTTATACAAAAAACATATATTTGTCAAACAAATATATTGACATTTATCAAATCTTTGATACAAATAAACCTGATTAACAAAGGATTCTTATATGCTAGACATGAAATCCATTAGACAAAATCCCGAATATTTTAAAAAGCTTGTAGCTTTGCGTAGAATAAATTTAAACGTTGATGACTTGTTGAAAATAGATGAAGGGTACCGGCAATTGTTATCTCTGCTAGAACAGGAACGAGCAATTGCAAATAAATATGCTGCGGAAAGGAATATTGAAACAGCAAAACAACAAAAACCTAAGTTGGCACAACTAGAATTAGAAGTTACAAAGAAAGCTCAAGAGTTAAAGAATTTGTCTAATATGATTCCAAATACTCTTGCAGAAGATGTACCGGTTGGTAAAGATGATACAGAAAACATCGAAATTTATAAATATGGTGACACAACGCCAAAAGACTTTAAAATTTTATCTCACGATGAATTAGGAACTAAGTTGGGTATCTTGGACATCGAAAAAGGCACAAAAATAGCCGGCAGAGGATTCTTTTATTGGTTAAATGATGGCTTAAGATTGAAAAATGCTGTTTTTGCGTTTACAGAAAATTTATTGGCAAACAGAGGGTTTGAAATAATGGGAACTCCATTATTAACGAATGAACATGCATTGTATATTACGGGTTATCATCCGTTTATCATGGATCAAGAGTATAATGTTAAAAATTGGGATTTAACTTTGATTGGCACATCAGAACAAACAATAGTCTCTTATCATGCCGGTGATGTGTTGAATGCCGATAGATTACCACTATTGTATACCGCACAAACACCGTGTTTTCGAAGTGAGTCTGGAGCAGCAGGTAAAGCAAATCGTGGAATATTTAGAGTTCATCAATTTTATAAACAAGAACAAATCGTATTTTGTCGTCCAGAAGATTCTGAAAAAATGCATTTGTTCTGTCAGAGAAATATTGAAGATATCATGAAATCCTTAGAAATACCGTTCAGAGTCGTTAATGTATGTGTCGGTGATATTGCTGCTCCTGGATATAAAAAATATGATACGGAAGCATGGTTCCCATCCCAACAAACTTACAAAGAAACACATTCCAATTCAAATTTATCAGATTTTCAAGCTCGTCGTGCAAATATTAAAATAAAAGACAATGGAGAAAAATATTTTGCTCATACAATATCTTCTACTGCAATAACAGAACGCGCGGTTATCGCTTTGATGGAAAATAATCAGACACGAGAAGGTCATATTAGAATACCTAAGGCACTGCAACCATTCATGGGGAACCAAGATGTTATTGTTCCACATAAAAGAAACAGTGTTCACATTGAAGATTCATTTGATGATTTAAGAGAGCGAATACAGTTGCAAAAATACAGAAGTTTCAAGGAATACATGAAATGATGAATTTTGATTTGCAAAAAGTAGAAAGAAACGTTTCGTGGCCGAAAGATTTGAACCTTTCTGCTGGTGGACAACCACATACGTTTTTTTCGGATTACGAACTTGTAAAACCAGAAAGTGTCGTCAGGGACGATAAAAGAGAAACCACACTTTTCACCACTTCTGCAATTCAACGTTTAGAGAGTATGGAAGCTAAGGGAATATCTTTATCTACGGTACCGAATTTTATGGTGTATCAACCCGTTATCAGAATGCAATATGTCACGGAAGTAAAACAAGGTACAAGTACATCTTTTATAAATTTTGCCGCGGTATCTCTTAATGGAACAGAAAAACAATTTATTGATTCGGCAAACAATTTAATGAGGTTAATGGTTAATTATGGCGTTACACCAGGCAAAGTAGATATTAAAACTTCTACATATCAAGCTCAATGGGGTAATAAGAATTTTAAGGAATCGTTTTTAGCACTCTATTTAGGTGAAGATCAAATTTCTGAAGTCATATTTATGCACGATTTTCCATATATGTCTAAAAAATATAATATTATTGAAGTTGGTATGGGAATAGAAAGATTAAATTGGTTATTGAATAAGGATAGATTGTATTTATCTGTTTTTAAAGATTTTTATGCAACCAGCAAACTGGATAAAGATCAAATGACCGCGTTGTTGGACTGTATACATACATCTGTATTGATGTCGGCTTCTGGTATTATCCCTAAATACAAAGGACAGGGGTCAAAAATGCGGATGTTGATGAAAAAATTGATGCCGTTGTTAGAAGCTAATAGTGTGGATTTAAGACAAGTAGTTAAAACATCTTATGAATATTGGCAATCAACAGGAATGAATTTTATCAATTCTGAACAGAAGGCATATGAAATCGTCAGCAAAGAAATTGAAAGAAATTCTCATTCGCAGGAAATAGCGGTTTTGGAAAATAAAGAAAACTTTAAAATAAATTTGGATATAAATTTGCCAGATATTGAGTTCAGAAAAAGATTGAACAAATTATTATACGATCATCAGCTACAAAAACAAAAAAATGGAAAATAAAATGGTAAAATATGCTACAATCGCCATCACAAACAAATGTAATAGTCGCTGTACCATGTGTAACATATGGAAAACTGGTATAACTAAAACAGAGATAAGCGCAGACGAATTTGGTGAACTTTTTAAACATGAATACTTTAAGCAACTCTTTGATATAAGTATATCTGGGGGTGAACCTGTGTTAAGAAAAGATGTTGTTGATGTGGTAAAGAATATAATAGATAATTTACCGTCGTTGAAACATTTGTGGGTAAATTCAAATGGGACGTTCCCAAAACGAGTGTTAGAACTCTTGCAAAGTGTATATGGAAAAATAGAAAATGAATATTTATGCTTGTCCATAGAAGGGCGCCCCGAAGATATGCGTAAAGTACGGGGTATAAATTGTTATGACTCCGTTATTACAACTGCGAAACTTGTCAGACAAAATCTGCCTTTAATAAACTTGGTTTTTTCAACAACGATCACCCCATATAATAGCGAGATTGCTAATTTGGAACATGTTGCTAAATTGGCAAAAGAATTTGGCTGTTCATATACATTTCGTTTTGCAAACAATAATGATGATTTTTATCATAATTCAGAAGTCAATTTACGTATTCCTGATGAAGACGTAAAAAAAATAATGAACTTCTCACAGAAATATAAAGCAGAAGATAAATTTATTGTCGCCCAGTATAAGTTCTTTAGCACAGGGGAAATAGATGTTATGGATAATTGTCTTGCAGGCAGCGAATTTGTGTTTGTTCGCCCAGATGGAACAATAACACCATGTATAAATAGTGGTAGAGTAATTACTAAACCAAAAATAATCACAGATCTTGGTACAAAAGAAAAATGTCCTTGTTGTACAGAATGTTGCTTTTATCCGATGTTAAACAACAGACAGTCTAAACAAATGTAAATTTTGATATTTTATACGCAGGCAAATTTTGCCAAATGTTACTAACCAATGACCAAGAATCGGTTTTGTTTGTACTGTTTATTACATTTTCAAGTAACTTCCCAGGACTGTAAAAATAGTTTTGATTATCAAATTTTGTAACAAGCATATTGTGCAATTTAAAAACTGTTTTATTTGATGCTTTATACATTTCTTTCAGGGCGGTTTTAATAATTTTTGCCTGGTGTTGAGACATTGTTGGATGATATATGGCATCTACCGCTGATAATATTCCAGAATCGATAACGGGTATCATTGGTAAGTGTGATCTGCAAAAACCACCAAAGGCATCATTACTTATGGATTGTTTACTATAACTGTCCCAAAAGAAACTGTGATAAATTACAATTGTTGCGATACCTAATGTAGCAGTCATGTGGGCGATGCCGGAATCTGTGCTAATCACCAAACCTATATCATTAGATTTTAGCTTTTCTGAAAGATCTTTGAATCCAGAATCATATAAAATTTTAATATTTCTAACGGTTAATCTTTTAAGATAGTCATCCTGTTGAAATCCTGCAGAAACAAAAACTTTATAACCGTTATTTAAGAGATGCTCACAAATTGAAGAACAATCTGTAACCGAAATAGATTTTTCTGCTAAAGAACTAAAAGGATTTATAAAAACATTTTTTGTCAGTTTGTGAACTTTTATTTTATTATGCAAATTTTGATGATTTAGACCTGTAAATATACTTACAACGTTTTCCATATAATTATCAATAGAATTCGTCTTAAATAAAATATCACGTGATTTATACCAATAAATTTGATTCCCCTTGTCAGAAAACAAACAGAACATATTCCGACTAGGAATGATAATACGGACGTTCTTTAAGATGATGGAAGTTAACAGTTTCAAAAAAACATCAAATTGATTATCTATTAACACAGGGATAATGATAGTCGAATTTTCGTAAAAATTAACAGTATCGGCAAAGTCTGTTAAATTAAGAATATTGTATTGCGCTGGAATATGTTTGTTATGCTTAGAAAATACTATGCATTTAGATGCAGGAATCTTAAAAAATGTTCGTAAAGAATCTAGAAACTTTAATCCTATTATGCTATCCCCAATAAAATCATACAAATCTACATAAAAACATTTTTGGGTAAATTGTTTGTTTGTCAAAAATAATTTTTCTCTAAAAAGATTAAGATTATCAAAAACATTCAATGAGGCATTGTAAGTATTTTTTAGATGGTTGAATATGTACTTGCGTTGGATTTTTCTGACGGGTTCATCACGAATAAAAATTGATACTTTGTACCCAGAAAAATATGTTTTTAAATGTCTTGTAGCTAGTGGAAAAGGATATCCAACACACAACTGGGCCGACTCCTTTTTTGTTGATTTAAAGATAGAAATAATAATTGTATCAGATATTTCAAGTAATCTATAATCTCTTTCGGAATTTTTTAAAATACTTATTTCTTTTATTACTTGTTTCTTCAATTTACTTGAAAAAGCATCATTTAAACGTTTAAAAAGTTTATCAAATTCTTCATTTGAAATTCCCATATCGCCAGTTAAATTATTAGTAAATCTGGTCATTTTATTTGTCCTTAGGTGTTTTTTGTGAAGAACCTAGTATTTTTTCTGAGTGTTTAAGAATCGTATTCTCCAGGGCATATATGATTTGTTCGCCTGTTTTATTGCTGTATATATGCTCTTTTAATGCTGATATTCGCGACAAAAAAGCCCCGTGATTACAATACATTTTTACGTTTTTGTCTTTGCAACATTGCAGGTCCCCCTCTAATTTATCTAAACTTTGAATAATTTTAGATTCTATACTTGTCCCTTTTTCATATTCCATGAATAAATTAAATATTTTATTACTAAGCGATAGCGGTAATCGGTTACAATATGCACTAATCACTTCAAGTTCTTTCGCTTTTTTTTGTTCTATAATTTTACTATTATTATATTGTTCCATATAAGAGACGTCGCCAGTATCTGCCTCAGCTAAGTCGTGAACAAGAGCCAATTCAAAAAGCTTAGTTTTATCAATATAATTTTCCAGAAAATCGGAAACCATTAACACCAAGAAAGAGAGTTTCATTATGTGGTCGCTATCCCTTTCCCTGTTCCTGTTTTTTAAGGTAGCAAATCTTTTTACATAACAAAGTTTTTCTACAATATCCATAAACTGGATTATTTGTATAGCTTTATCATCCATTTTGTATCCGATTTCTTGTATTGTATAGCCAAAAACAGAATTTGCAAGTATATTCAGTCTATACACGAATAATGTGTTTAAAATTTACCACGGCTACACCTGGAGGTATCTCATGTATAACAAGTGTATAACTGCAAATGTGTAACACGTGTATAACATTTTGTTTATTTATTGGGGGTATTGTGGGGTAACAGGACACAGAATTGTGTGTAACACATTGCCGAAATTATGGCGGATTTCTGCGGAAAAATTCAAGTTTGTAATGGTGTGGAAGATGGCATATAGGTTGCAAATTCTGATAATGTTATGCCCGCTGCATCTAAAATTCGTGATATAGTCAATGTAGTTGGCCAACGGTCTTGACCAAATCTGGTTTTTTGACGGCTTTTGTTAAAAGTCGTTGAATCTAAACCTGATATTTTTGCCAAACCAGAACAAGACAGGTTCA
>JAKSSZ010000002.1 GCA_024402835.1 Alphaproteobacteria bacterium
GTTCTTGTAGAAGTTATATATCTACATGTATGAGTGTAAGTGGTTATAAACCAAGTGATGTGCGGAATTTGACCACAGATTTAATGATAAATTGGGTAACAATGTCACAAACAGATATGGAATCTGGAAGCGCATATTATAAAGACACAACAACGGGACAATACGAAATATGTCCAAAAGGATATTATTGTGATGGCGAAAACAAGATGGCTTGTACAGGAATAACCTATTCTGATACTTTGGGCGCAAAAACATGCAAAACGTGTCCAACACCGAAAATTCATCAACAAGAATGGATAAACAACACCGCCACAGCAACATACACTAGATACAGCACTAAAGGTGAATGGGGAACTACAGAAATTGGCGAAATTAATAATATTAGAATTGCATATTATACAGATCAAAATGCTCCGGCGCACGATACACCAGATAGATGTGACGTCTGGTTTAAGATATCTATGACCGATAATACACGTACCGTAACAGGATCAAACAACTATGGATTATGTCTGAATCCTGATGACCCAACCGATAAAAAAAATTGTACAAATTATCCAGTACAATATACTACTTCCCCCCAGCCTGTGATAGTTCATTGTTATTATAACCATAATATAGGGGACTATTGGGAAACAGAAGATATCTTTGGTAGCTGTAGACTTGAAAACATTGCATGTGCTGAAGGTTATGTTGTAACGAACAAAACAGAAACAGATCTTACAAGATATCCTGTAAATGGTGAAGTTTGGGGTGGAAGTGCTGGTAAAAGATTTGATGCTAGTTGGGCTACAGGTGTAAAAATATCAGAATATTGCATACCACAAGAATCTCACCCAGCATGGAAACCTGGGGCAATAATACGAGGCAATACCGACTCAGACGGCAACCAAATATTAGGGAATGAATACGACTCCACTGGTAACAAAATTTAGAAAGATGAATAATATTAAGTTTTAAGACAAAAAATATCCTATCAAATAAAAGATGGGATATTTTTTTGTCTTTATTGACTATTAGATATTATCGGGCTATACTTTAAGCAATATGTTTATTATAAAAAAGTATATTCAAAAACAGCTGATTAGCGTGTTCGTTATGTTATTGCTTATCCTTACTGGATTAGCATGGATGATGCAAATCATGTCTATGATGAAATTTTTAATAAATTACGGAATAAATGTATTCAGTTTTATAAATATGACGGCTTTGATGATACCGTTTATTATCTCTATTATTATTCCTTTTGTTATATTTATTTCTGTGATTTTTGTTTATAACAAACTTATTAGCGAAAACGAAATTACAGTTATGATGTCATCGGGATTATCACCATATCAAATTGCTAAACCCGCCCTAACCTTTGCTGGAATCATAACTGTTATACATTTAATTTTAAATATTTGGATTGTGCCATACAGCCAAAAACAATTTTATGAAACACAATGGAATTTACGCTATGGATTGGCTCATCTTAAAATCCAAGAAACCGCATTTACAAAATTGACCAACGGTCTGGTCGTTTATGTAGAAAAAGTTGCAGGTCAAGATTTAAGTCAAGTTATGTTATCTGATAACAGAACCCCCGATTCACAAATGATTATATTTGCAGAAAAAGGAAAAATTGTTTCATCATCACATGGTTTGTCTATTGTGACTGATAATGGCTCTTTACAAATGGTGGGAACAAAGGGTCAAACCACGGGAACTTTTGATAGTTTTGATATGGATTTAAATTTAAACGAATCAAACCAAGACAATTCTTTTAAAATAAGAAGAATATCGACCAAAGATTTATTAACAAACAATTTTGACCAAGATTCTGAAAAACATCATCAACTTTCATTAACCGAAATCTATACCCGTTTATTTAATCCATGGATGAATTTAATTTTAACTTTGTTATGCACTATTATTTTATTACGTTCTTCGTTGTTACGCAGAAAAACAAGTTTTGCGCCAATAATGTCTATTGTTGCAATGACTGTGACAATGGCGGGATTTATGTCTGTATCTAATATGATTTCTAATATTACAAGTTTAGTTGTTTTGGGAATATTTATATTTATTGTTATAATAATGTTATTTGGTGCTTTGATAAAAAAATGAAAACTATAAAAGCATTTTTACTATCTATATTATTGACAAGCAATGTTTTTGCTATTGATTTTGATTTAAATGAAGCAAAAACAATTTCTACTAAAAAAATAATTTACAATACAAAAACTGGAAATATACAAACAAAAGGAAATACTGAAATTGTAAATGAATCTGGGAATAAATTGGTAATGAAAGATTCTGTAATAGATAAAAATAACACTTCAACCGCAACAGATATAGAATTATGGTTGGGAGAAAATATTTTTATTAGTGCCGACAACATAACAAAAAAACAAGCAGAAACTATTGCAATAAACGCAAGTTTCACCGCTTGTAATAACTGTGGTGATTTATTGGGTAATGCATGGACTATTTCTGGGACAACTATCAAACATAATCAAACAGACAAAATGCTATATTTTCATAATTCTGTGGTTTGGATTTATGATACATTACCTGTATTTTACTTACCATACTATCAAATGCCTGACCCATCTGTAAAATACAAATCTGGTGTTTTAATGCCAAGTTTTGGTTCAACAAATAAAATGGGAACACAAATAAATTTACCAATATATTTTAATTTTTCTTATCATCATGATACAACTGTTACATTATCATATTTAACACAAGAAAACCCACTATTTCAATTAAACCACAGATTAAATATGTCGCATGCAGAATTTAAAACAAATGGTTCTTTTACTCATAACAAAGAAGGTAAAGATAGATGGCATGTTTTTAATGATGACATTATAGAGTTGGGCGAACATGCACGAGCTAATATAAATATTCACAGAACTTCAGATAAAACTTATTTACAAAAATATGACTTTTATAATGATGAACCCTATTTAGATACAACAGGTAATATAGAATTATTTGCACAATCTGGATATTTAACAACCGAAGCACATATATTCCAAGAGTTACGTTCAACAGATTCTGTTCATGCAACGCCATCTGGTGATATATTGCCAAACATACACGGAACATATCAAACACAACCTTTGTTTGAAAATACATTTTTAACTTTTAGTGCTGATGGTATGGCAATATCTGGTGACGGATTTTATAACCAACGTTTGATTGGTGAAACCCGAATTGTATCACCATGGACATTATGGGGTGGCAACCGCATTACAGCAAGTATAGCAACCAGATATGATGTTTATAATTTTAATAAAGTAAAAATGTATGACGGTGATATTTACTCTGGTATAAAAACAAGATTTTTGCCAAATGGTTATTTGGAATGGGGATTACCTTTATTTAATACATACAATTCTTGGACTCATACCATAGAACCACGTGCACGATTAACAATTATGCAGCATGATTATAATAAACAAGTATTTGCTTTAAATAATGATTCGGCGGGTCGTTTTTTATCTGATGCAACCCTATTTTCTAACAACAGATTTTCTGGTTTAGATGTATGGGAAAACGGAAATTTTGCTGACTATGGTGTAAGGTGGAATGCCTTTAATCAAAACAATAACATAGAAGTTTTTGTTGGTCAAAGTTATGATTTTACCAACAAGGGTCATATTAACGAAACAAACGGTTTTCACAAAGGTTTATCCGATTATGTATCTAGAATTTCTTATACGTTATCAGATTTAGTAAAATTATCTTCGCGTTTAAGATTTGATAAAAGTTCTGCGGATGTAAAACATTCCGAATCAACTGTGCAAGTGGGCAGACACGGAACTTTTTTAAATTTGGGACATATTTGGAATACCGAAGATATAGACAACCAAACATTATCTACTAATGAAATCATTGGATCGGTTGGTCTTAATTTGACAACTCGTTGGCAAGTAAAGTTCCATTCAACTTATAATATAGAAAATAAATTATTTCAAAGACATGGTGGTGGTATTTTTTATAATCATCCATGTTATTATGCTTCATTGGAATACCGCAGAGATAATTCTATCAAAGAAGATTATGTTGGTGGAACAAGTATTTTATTTAATTTTGGTGTATCTATAGAGGGAAAACATTATTAAGCAAGGAGAAAGAATCTATGATAAAAAATATACTAGCCCTATTTTGTATTTTTTCTGCGATTATAACATCTGCACAATGTGCAACAGTTATTGCAAATGTAAATAATAACCCAATTACAGATGATGATATCAAAGCCCGAGTCACATTAATGACAAAGCAAGGAACAAATTCTGCAACAAATATGCAACAAGCATTTAAAAATATTGTTGATGATTATGTAAAATTAAATTACGCGGCAAATTTTAATATAAAACCAACAGATGAAGACGCAGAAAAAGAACTTGGCAATTTAAATTTGGGCGATTTAGATGCAAATACAAAATCTATGGCGATATTTGCTATCAAAGCAGATATGGCTTGGCAAGTTATCATAGGACAAACTATTATTCCAACAATTAATGTGACAAAGGCAGATATAAATGCCGAAAAGGTTTCTTTGGCAAAAGAACATGGATTACCAATGGAATTAAAATTGATTAGATTAGTTGATATTCCAGAAAACATAGCAAGTAAATTAACAAAACCATCTTCGTGTGATGATGCGCTAAATATGGCAAAAAATCTAGGTGGCGACCCTCAAAGTTTTACCGCTTTACAATATGAATTATCAGCCGACATTCGTGAAAGAGTTGCAGATTTACCAATACTTACTTGGTCAAAACGCAAAGACAATTCTGTACTTTTAATATGTGAAGCAAAAAAAACAAGTGAATATAAAAATTTAGATGATATTATCAAACAAAATGCTATGTATAAACAAGACAGCAATATAGCAGAAAAACAACTAAAACAATTACGCAGAAAAGCAATAATTATTATAAATGACAACAGGTATAGTTTATAAATGAAACAGGTATTATTTAATTTTACAGACAAAGAACTTGAAGATTTTATAATAAATTTTGGACAACCAAAATTTAGAGCAAAACAAATAAAAGAATGGTTAAATCGTGGTGCGCCAAACTTTTCTGTTATGAAAAATCTACCGGAAACATTACGAAACCAATTAAACGATATTTGTGAAACATTACCAGTAAAAATAATAAAAAAACTTGTAAGTAGCGATAATCAAACTACTAAATTTTTATTAGAATTATTTGATGGCGAACAAATAGAATGCGTTTTAATGCGCACAACTTATGGAAATAGCATTTGTGTTAGTTCGCAAGCAGGTTGCGCTATGGGCTGTAAATTTTGTGCCTCTACCCTATTGGGATTAAAAAGAAATTTAACTATTAATGAAATGTTTGCCCAAGTTTTAACAGCACAATGGGAATTAAGACAAGATGTCTTTAATAATATAAAACCAAATGGGGATTCAAATAATAACGACGTTTCACATATTGTTGTTATGGGAACTGGGGAACCACTACAAAACACACAAAACGTTTTTGGGTTCTTGGAAAAAGCAAACCACGACTTAAATATATCATGGCGCAGAATAACAGTATCAACTTGTGGTATTGTTCCCGGAATAAAAGAATTAACAAATTGGGGACGACCAATAAATTTAGCAATTTCTTTACACGCACCGACTGATGAATTACGTTCACAAATTATGCCTATAAACAATAAATATAAAATACATGAAATGATGGATGCTGCTTTTGAATTTTCACAAACGCATAATAGACAACTTATGATTGAATATATTTTATTGGGTAAAAAAAATGAAAATGGTGAAACAGTTATTTATAATGCAACCGAAGAACATGCAAATAAATTATCTGATTTAATACAAAAGCATAATGTAATGGTAAATTTAATTCCATGGAATAGTGTTGATGAACGAGATTTTGCTTCGCTATCTGGAAATGCAATTCATAAATTCCAAGACATTTTAATAAACAAAGGAATTCATACAAGAATACGACGCGAACGGGGGGCTGACATAGGTTCTGCATGTGGTCAGTTGAGATTGAAAAACAAAAAGGAACAATCAGAATGAAATTACGTTATATAACCTGTTCAGACCCACGCGAACACAATTCTGTTAAATCTATACTTGATTTAGCAACATTACCACACGTAGAAATTGCTGTTCAATGTCACCCCTCAAAAATGAGTGATGGAATGCCACGCAACATTTGGTTTACAGAATTATTAAAACAAGCAAAACAATTATGGCATACAAATCTGGCTATACATATAAATCAAGAATGGGCAGATAGTATATGTACCAAAGGAATTATTCCACAGCCATTATTAGAATGGATGCAAATAGAAAAAACACATAATCATCCATTGATTCAACGTGTGCAACTAAATATGTCAAAAACAACTGCAGAAAATATAAACCCACAAAAATTAGCGGAAATCATAAAACAATTTTCACACCAAGAATTTATATTACAATACAATGATAAAACAAAACAGGCTGTATCAAAATTGAATAAAACTGGTTGTAAATTTTCATTATTATTTGATGCCAGTGGTGGAAATGGGATTCAACCAACAACATGGAAAAAACCTGTATACAAAAAACATTTACAAGGTTATAGCGGTGGTCTGTCACCGGAAAATGTTATACAAAATTTAGATAAAATAGCAAAGGTTGTTCCCAAAGACGCATCTATCTGGATAGATGCCGAAGGTAAATTAAAATCACAAAATCTTTTTGATGAAAAACCTGTCTTTGATGCGGATAAAGCAAAAAGATATATTCAACGTGCAAAACTATGGCAGCTGGCAAGATAATAAATTGAACTAAAAAACACACACCTTTAGTGTGTGTTTTATTTTGGTGGATGTTAAGAGACTCGAACTCCTGACCCTCTGCGTGTAAAGCAGATGCTCTAGCCAACTGAGCTAAACATCCAGATAGCAAATGATATAATAATATCATTTCTTGTCTTTGTCAAATTATTTTGGCAAAGAAATATCACCTGTGGCGTCACTCATTACTTTTTCTATTAAATTATCTGCTTTTGACTTTGCATCTTTGTAAGCATCGGCAACAAGTTTAGAAACATTTTCTGAACCTGTTGATAATATTTCATCACGAATAGTTATATTTACAAAATCATATTTTCCAGTTAATTCAACAATCACAGAACCATTACCAGCAATACCTTTGACCGACATATTTGCCAAAGAATCTTGGGCTGATTTTACCTTTGCTTGTAATTGTTCTGCGTTAGCCAATAATGATTTGAAATCCATATTAACGACACCTTAACATTTGAATACATTTAACAGGAACCTTATTCATTTCTGCAATAACTTCTGATAAACGCAAAGTTGGGATAACACAATTTGCAAAGTCCAAAGCTTGCTTTTTAGTATCATACTCTGTAATAGATGTTATTAATCCTATTGGCCGCTTAGAACCATCTGGTATAATTTCATATTTATATAAAGCAAATCTATATTTTTTCGAAATATTGTCTTTCTCTATGACAGCAGAATATCTGTCATCTACCCATTTGCGATAAAAAGTAACTTTACTGGGTGGGCATTCCAGATATTGTGCCCACTCAGCATCACTACGAACAAAAGTATTTGTTTTTGTTGCTATCATAATTTAATTACCTATTATTTCTCTTTACCTGTTTTTTGGTCAATTCCAACCATAGACATACGTGTTTTACCACGTTTATCTGCACCAAGGAATTTTACATAAACAGAATCACCGATGTTTATTTTTGTATCTTCTATTTTTGCGATACGTTCACCTGTGATTTCAGAAATATGAACCATAGATTCAAAACCATTTAATATTTTTACAAACAATCCAAAATCTTTGATTCCAGATACAACACCAGAATAAATCATTCCGACTTCGGGTTCTGCAACAATATCTTTGATACGATTCATAGCACTTTCAGCATCTTCTTTGGATGATGCCATTATTTTTATACTACCATCGTCTTCAAGTTCTATTTGTGTGTTTGTATCACGAGTCAATGCTTGGATAACAGAACCACCTTTGCCAATAACATCACGAACTTTATCTGGATTTATTTTCATTGTATATGCCTGAGGCGCAAATTCAGATATTGTTTTACGTGGTGCTTTGATAGCTTTTTCAATTTTTCCAAGAATATGCATACGGCCATCTTTTGCTTGAGCCAAAGCATGTTCCATGATTTCAAAAGTTATAGATGTGATTTTAATATCCATCTGCAAAGCAGTAATACCACGATCTGTTCCTGTTACTTTAAAGTCCATGTCACCCAAGTGATCTTCGTCACCCAAAATATCAGTCAATATTTCGTAATCATCACCCTCTTTTATTAAACCCATTGCAATACCAGCAACAGGACGTTTCATAGGAACCCCACCATCCATCATTGCAAGTGTAGCGCCACAAGTTGTAGCCATAGAGGAAGAACCATTAGATTCCAAAATATCAGAACATACGCGAATTACATAATCAAATTCATCACGTGTTGGAACCATAGGATGAACTGCACGCCATGCAAGATTACCATGTCCCAATTCGCGACGTCCAGGAGATTTTAACCCTTTGGCTTCACCAACAGAATAACCTGGGAAATTATAATTCAATATAAAATCACGTTCTGTATCACCATCCAAAGATTCTATTGGTAATGCATCTTTACCACCACCCAAAGTTAAAGAAACCAAGGCTTGTGTTTCACCACGAGTAAATAATGCAGAGCCATGAGCACGAGGTAATACACCCAACTCTATTTCAATTGGACGAACTGTTTTTGTATCACGACCGTCAATACGAGGTTTGCCAGCCAAGATATTTCCACGCATAATACGAGCAGTTAAATTTTCAACAATTTCATCAGCCCATGATTCAAGTGTGCTTTGTGCAAATGTTGTTTCTGGGAATAATTCAGCAATACGAGATTTTGCTTGGGCATGTATTTCTGTCAAAGTATCTAATCTGTTTAATTTTTCCTTTATCAACAAAGCATTTTCAACAGCAGTTGCATATTGTTCAAAATCTTTTTCCATAGCAACATATTCTGCAGATTTTTCAGGTGTTGCCCATGCTTCTTTACCAGCTTTTTCTGCAAGTTCATTTATTGCTTTGATAACTGTTTGTTGTTGATCAAATCCAAATTTAACAGCACCTAATGTTGTTTTTTCATCAAGTTCCCCTATTTCAGATTCAACCATCAAAACGCCGTCTTTTGTTGCAGCAACAACCAAATCCATTTCTGACTCTTCTGTTTCTTTCTTTGATGGATTTAATACATATTCCCCATCTTTGTAACCAACACGCGCTGCACCAATAGGACCAGCAAAAGGAACCCCAGAAATTGCCAATGCCGCAGAAGATGCAATCATTGCCAAAATATCAGGTTGATTTTGTTTATCATAAGAAAAGACCTGTGCAATAATTTGAACTTTGTTTTTGAAAGTTTCAGGAAATAAAGGACGAATTGGTCTGTCTATCAATCTGGCAATTAAAGTTTCAGATACAGATGCTTTACCTTCACGTCTATCACGGGAACCCGGAATACGACCAGATGATGCATATTTTTCTTGGTAATCAACAGTCAAAGGAAAGAAATCTTGACCCTCTACTGCTGTTCTTTCGGCACAAACAGTTGCCAAAACCATTGTACCACCCATTGTTGCCATAACGGCACCAGTTGCTTGTTTTGCAAAACGTCCTGTTTCCAAAATTACCTTTTCTTTTCCATACTGAAATTCAACAGTAACTGGATTATTCAAGACATGTTTTTCATCTTTTTTAAATAAACCAAACATATTTTTTCTCCATTTTTTATTTAGTTTGTTCATATTTGCGGAGAAAAATCATTCGTTTTTGTATTCTGTGACAAATACAAGAATGAATAATTCATTCTCCACGACCACCTGTATTATAGAGTATATTTATAATATTTCAAATATTTATTATATTGACAAAACAAAAATATGTATAATAATATTCTTATGTCAAAAATAAAAGAAATTTGTGAATTTTACAAAAATGTTGTTGCAAGATGTTTTGTTCCGACGCTTGCTGTTTATAATCTAAAATACACTTTGGTATTTAAAACAACAAATTATTGTTGGTTCAAATGTCAACATTGTTGTGAAAATTCTGGTCCAGACCAAGAAAAAACATATATAGATTCTAAAATTATCTGTGATTATTTAGCACAAGCAAAACAAGATCCACAATTTAGTAACGATGTTATCTTTACGGGTGGAGAAGTTTTTTCTGCATATAAATTTGGTGATAAAAATTATGTAAAAGATATTTTAAATTTCGCATTACAAAATAATATATCAACAAATATAAAAACAAATGCTGGTTGGGCACGAACGTCATGGGGACAACAAATATTTACAGATTTAAAAGAATTGGCAAGAAGTCAAAAAACAAGATTACCATTGTTATCTATTTCTTTATCTATTGACAATTACCACACAAATTGTGTTGATAATGCAATGGCTGTAATGGATAAGTTAGTTGGTGAAAACATAGCAATTACTGTAGCTTCATTTCCAAATGCACAAGACAAAGTAAAACAATTTGAAAAAAATTTACCCAAAAAATTTCATACACAACGAGTATATACAACAAGTGGCAACCAATATCTTTTATTAAACAACAAAACTTTTTATTCAAGTGATTGCGCTACATTGTTTAATGGTGGACGCGCAATACAAATGCCGGATGCATACAACAATCCAGCACCACAATTTGCTTTTGTAGTAAACGGTAATCAACCATCTACATTGTTTGCTTTTGATAATTTTGGCCGTGTAAGTTTGGGTGAAAACGCAGGCAGAAAAATAATAACTCCATGGATTAATCAATATAAAGAAATACGACCATTACAAGAAATTAAACAATCTTTACGAAAAAATACTTTGAAAGAAAATCTATATTTTATATTTTACGAACAACTTTTCAGATAAAAAACTTTATTTTAAAATTGTTTCTATTATTTTCTTTACCGCAGTATTTTCCACATACGATTTTTCTGCCATTTTATCAAGACGCGCAGGATTATCAAACAAATCATCCAAAGTAGCAGTCAACCATTTTGCAGAAAATTTATTTTGCGCAATTGCAAAACCACCACCATTTTTAGCAAAAGATTCTGCATTGGCCGCCTGATCCGGATTTATATTTAATGGAACAAGTATTGCGGGACGACCAATTGTTTCTAATTCTATAACTGTGCTGGCGCCACTGCGACCTATTATTATATCTGCGTTTACTATGGTATTCGCCATATCATGAACAAACGATAATACATTTGCATGTATTTTATTTTCAGAATAAAAACGTTGTAATTTTGCAACATTTTCTGGACGCGTTTGATGTGTTATAAATACTTTTTTATTTTTTAATTTTACAATTGCCATTGGAACAATATCATCAAGAATTTGTGCCCCCAAAGATCCCCCGGTGACAAATATTTTCATATCATGTTTTAATGGTGTTTTTGCAAAAGAGAGAAAATCATCCCTGACTGGTAAACCGGTATATACAACATTTGTATTTGGTGATATCCCAGATACAGTTGGAAAACTGGTCATAAGCGTTTTTACCCATCGCAATGCAAATTTATTAGCACGACCAATAGCTGCATTTTGTTCGTGCAAAAATGTTGGTATTTTCCACACATGTGCCGCAAAAATTGCAGGGACAGAAGCATAACCACCAAAAGCAACCAATTTACGAGGTCTGATAATACCAAATAATAAAATTAAAAACACAGATGATACCGCAATTTTAAACAAAGCAAAAATTTGTTGTATACGTTTTTTTGCACCAACACCAGATGCCCAAATAAAAACAGCTTTCGCTTTTTTATTTTTTTCATTGGTAATCATTTTTTTTACTCTGCTGTCTGCAGAAATTATTACACTATGTCCCAACTTTACCAGTTCATTTACAACACTTAATGCGGGGAAAACATGTCCACCTGTACCACCTGTTGCAATCCATATTTTCATACTTTGTCCTTTTTTTATTTATTCCATGTATCTTCTCGCAATACACCAAGTAACATACCAAACAATATACAATACGCCACAAAAGCTGAACCACCATAAGAAACAAATGGCAAAACTGTTCCTTTGTTTATAAGTATATGTAATGCTGTCATTAAATTAAAACTTACTTGAATTGCAAATAATGTTGCTGTTCCAGTTACCGCATATAAAACAAATGGAGATTTAGCCACAATCGCCCTTTTTATCAATTTACTAAAAAAGAAAAATATAAAGAAAATAAGAAAACATGCAGCAATTGCACCACGGTCTTCGGCTATGGACGAAAATACAAAATCGTTTGTTGATTCTGGTAAAACATCTTTTACAAAACCTTCATCGGCACTGCCCAATAAACCACCATGTCTTATACAACGCAAAGAAAAATCTATCTGGGAATTTGGTTCTATGCTAAAAATAGTTCCTGTACGATTTTGTATGTGGTCATTAGTTAAAAATATTACTGCACCGATAGCCGTTAACACAAGGACAACTATGTGCCACCATTTTTTTAATGGGAAACCGGACACTAATAACACAGCCGCTGCTGAACCACCAAACATTACAAAAGAACCGACATCTGGTTGCTTTAATAATACAAACAAAACAAGAGCATAAACAAAAACATAAGGCCACCAACTGTAAAATCTGAACTTACAAGTTTCTTTGTTTTCAAAAATATTTTCACCATAAATAGTATTCATCTTTGATAAAAACCATGCAGACAGCATAATTAATGCAGGTTTTAACATTTCCGAAGGTGTTATACTGATATTAAACAAACTGACCCATCTGCTACTTCCATTTATTTGTGGTAAAAATAATGTCCAAACCAACAATGGTATAGCCGCAATTAAAATCAATGTTGAAAAAAATATTATTTGTTTTTTATTTAATATACTACAACATATTAAACTAACTATTCCCATAATATAAAACGGAAACATTTTTATAAAAAAATGATACCACGGATAATCTGGCCCCATACGAGCCGCCTGAGCCGAACCAGATGTTATTAAAGATATAATACCAATAAAAATAAACCCAAAAATACAATACAATATTGTGCGGTCTATTTCAAAAAACCAACTTGTAAACTTACTATCTTCACCACGACTTATACGAACCATAATAGCGCCCTATTTTACCCATCAAGCAAACTTTAACAACATTAATGCCATTCCAGAAAACATAATTGCAAAAATCATAAACCTATCAACTATTTTGGTTTCTGTCCAACCAAGTTCTTCGAAATGATGATGTAATGGTGCACGCAGAAATATTCTTTTACCTGTACCTGTAATTTTACGGGTAATTTTAAAATACATTGTTTGGAAAAATGATGACAATAAAATTATTACCATCATACCAGCAGCAATGCACATTATAATTTCTGATTTTAATAACATTGCGACAGTTCCCATAAAACCACCCAAAGCCAAAGAACCAACATCACCCATAAAGATAGTTGCAGGTTTGGTATTAAACCATAAAAAACCAACAACTGCACCAAACACAGCACCCAAAACAGCATACAAACCATTTGCAGATGGTAAAAACATAACTGTATCCATAAAGCCAACACGTGTTGCACCATACAAAGCAACAACCAAAACTATTAATACTGGTAAATATAATTTAGATAACATACCATCTAAACCATCTGTGATATTGGTAGCATTTGCAGAACCGCAAATAACAAAATAAGCAAAAATATAATACAAGAAACCACAAGTAATTGGTATTCCAAAAACAAAACCAACATTCCATATATCCAACGGCAATACTATACTGGGCCCCAAAACTATAGATAAATTTGGAACATACGAAGGCATAGTTTTATTTATAAAATATGCTAATACAAAAACAGCGATAGCCTCTAAGCCCAAACGCAATGCTGGTGATAAACCGTTAGACGACTTTACAGATTGACTTTTTATTTTTTTATAATCATCCATAAAACCAATTAGACCGAACATTATTAATGCAGATAACGCAATCCATCCGATAATATTTTCCGTTGGCATAAACAAAACAGCAGATACAAATACAGATAATAAAATCAATATACCACCCATAGTTGGTGTTCCTACTTTTTTTCTGTGTTCCAATGGAACATTTTCACTGATAGGTTGACCTGCGCCCTGCCATTTATGCATAAGTTTTGTAAAACTATTACCAAAACATAACATTATTATAAAAGCCAAACCACAAGCACCACCAAATTGAGTCCAGCCACTAGCAAACATTGTAAATCCATGATTTAATAAAAAATTCGTCAGCATATAAAACTCCTTTTCAATGGTATTTTATCATAATATTTAATAATAAAAAATAAAATCCCGAAAAAAATTTCGGGATTTTTATGTTTAGTGTTTTCCACCGATTTTTGTTCGTCCACCCATATATGGTTGTAATACCTTTGGTATATTTACAGAACCGTCTGGGTTTTGGTGATTTTCAATTATCGGGACCAATGCACGTGGCAAAGCAATACCTGTATTATTTAGGGTCGCAACAAATTTCACATCCCCTGTCGCATTTTCACGATAACGAGTATTTGTTCTGCGTGCTTGGAATTGTCCAATGGATGAACAAGAACCCAATTCACGATAAGCATTTTCAGATGGGAACCATGCTTCTACATCATTCATTTTTACATTGGGAAATCCCATATCGCCAGTTGAATTTGCAATCACACGATATGGTAATTCGAACGCTTCCATAATTTCACAAAAATTATTCAATAAATATTCGTGCATTTCATCGCTCTGCTCTGGTGTACAGAAAATATATTGTTCAACCTTGTTAAACTGATGAACACGAACTATACCACGTGTATCACGACCAGCGGCACCTGCTTCTTTTCTGAAACATGGTGAAAAACCTGCATATTTTAATGGTAATTCATTTTCTTGTAATATTTCATCACTGTGCAGAGAATTTAAAATTATTTCAGCCGTTCCCGCAAGACATCTGTCTGTATCTGTCAACATAAATACATCATTATTCATAACAGACAAATCAGCCCCCATAAAATGCCCTGCATTAAATATAGTTTGTGGTTTTGTAATAGATGGACATTCCATATATTTGAAACCTTTGGAAATTAATTTTTGTATAACATACGTTTGTACAGCCAAAGCCAATTCGGCTAATTCACCACATAAAGCATAAACACGTGTTCCACACATAGAAGCGATTTTTTCAGGTGTCCACCAATTATTCATTTCCAACAATTCCCATTGTGGACGCGGTGTAAAATCAAAAACCCGTGGTGTTCCAACGCGTCTTACTTCAACGTTTGCAGATTCATCTGGGCCAATTGGTGCAGACGCATCTGGAATTTGTGGAACGCGATGCAACAAATCGTTCAGAACAGATTCTTTCTCTGCCAATTCTGCCATATCCGCAGCAATTTCTTCACCAATTTGTTTTGATTTTGCAATCAGTGTCGCTTTGTCTGTGGCGGTTGGTATTTCTTTGGATATTTTATTTTTTTCAGCGGTTTTTGTTTGTGTAATAGTTTTTAATTCACGAACTCGTATATCTAATTCCACAATTTTATCTGTATAGTCAGTAAATCCTTTTACCTTGCATGCGTTCTTAACAATATCTGGATTTTCACGAATAAATTTTAAATCTAACATTTTTACCTTCTTTTTTCATTTTACATATTACGTTGTTTTGGTTGTCTAATTATTTTTCGTTTAATAGATAACATTTGTTTTAATATTATATCATTACTAATTTTTATCTTTGGTATATCTGATGAAATACCATAAAAATCTTTTAATATTTGTGTTCCCTTATCAAAATCATCAATTTGTATTCCAAGAAGTTTTTTTATTTTTAACATTTGCATTTTTATTCCTTTGAATTTAAATACGCAATTGCATCCATACCCGCAGAACAGCCCGTTCCAACAGCGGTTGCAATTTGCATTTTTATACCACTATGAACATCACCAGCTACAAACATTCCATCAGGCAAAGAATCAGGAATTATACGTCCCATTTCATCACGTTTAACAGATTCAGATAAATAATCTGTATTTGCTTCATGTCCAATAGCAACAAAAACACCATCACAAATAATTTCTGCATCATCTTTTGTTTTTACAAGTAATCTGTCCGTATTTTCATAAGCAGATATAGATTTTAATTCTGTGTTATACATACAATTTATATTTTCTTTTGATGCAACACGATCACATAATACCGCTTCGGCACGAGTAAAAGATGGTTTACGATATACAATTGTGACAGTTTTAGCCAAATCAGATAAATACAAAGCATCATTTAACGCACTGTTTCCACCACCGATAACAATAACATCTTTGCCAGAATAAAAGAATCCATCACAAGTTGCGCAGTAAGATACCCCACGACCAAAGAATTCCACAGCACCCGCAATATCCAATTTACGTGCAGTTGCCCCAGTTGCTAAAATAACACTTTTAGTTTGTAATGTTTCACCATTATCACAAACAATACCGAAAGTTTTATCATCATTAAATACGATATTTTGACATTGTGCATATTTCATTTTTGCACCAAAAGTTTCCGCCTGTTTTTGCATAAATTGAATAAGTTCCATACCCGAGCCAGCCCACCCTGGATAATTTTCCAACACAGCAATTTCACCAGTTTGTCCACCCAATACAGAACCAGCCAATACAAGCGTATTTTTATTAGCACGACCACAATAAATAGCAGCGGTTAATCCAGCAGGCCCAGAACCCAAAATTATAACATCATACATATTTATATCCTATTTGTTTTAGACGATAATAGCACACAACAACAAATATTTTCAATTATTATCTGTGATAATAAAAACAAAAAAATCGTGGATGAGGTCCACGATTTTTTTTACATAACAGATTACTTCTATTACTCTGTTGGTTTAATAAAAGTCCAACCTGTAAACGTATGTCCAAACTTTTCTCTTGCTTTGACAGGTGTTCTAATATCTCCATCATAGGTGGTTGTGCCAGCATTATTTGCAGCAATATCAGAAGCTTCGGCACCATCCCATGTAATGGTAATAACATTTGCTTCACAAATCGCCAAACCTGCTTGAACAGAATTAATCATTGAAGCACGAAAACCATCATAATATCCCAAAGGACGTGCGCAATAAACAGCACAATAACCATCACACACAGCAGAATCACCAAGATCATAATTAAACACCCAAGCCCCTGATACATTTCCCAAAGAACCACCAGAAGGTGTAAACCCATCTATTTTGCACCAACAATACTGCCCTGTTCCACTTTCATTTGGTGTACCAGTTTCCGCATAAGTCCCAGATGTTGAAGAACACAATGCTTTTCCCTTTAATGTACCATAACTAAATGTTCCGTCCCATTCTCCATTTGCTAAACCTGTTGTATTTGCAGAATTATCACCAGTTCCACTATTTGATTTATATCTATATGTACTTGTAACTGCATTACTATCAACATTTAATGATGAACCCGCCTTATAATGATACCCAAGTGCACAAGAAGCATCATTTACGGGTTCACATTTATTTATACTATTGCTATAAAATTCACCAGAAAATGTACCTGTGGAACTGGAATGTAATACATCTGAATAACTACATGTTCTGTAACATTCATCTACACTGCTGGAACCTGTGGCAGATAATCCGTATGTTGCTGGACAGCTTGTGATTCCTTGGCTTAATGTCTCATTAAATACATAATCACCACCAGGACAGTAACTATTCGCAGGACATATCGTTCCAGCAATCGTATTACTTAATAAATATTCACCGCTGGCTACGGTATATGTATTTGGTGTATAGTTTGCTTGCGCTTGAGCTGTTCCAGAATACACACCAGTATTATCATACGTTGCAGAATCCTCATAAGTTTTATTTTCTTGCATAGAACCATCACTTGGGAAATTCTCAGCATATGCAGAACTTGCTACTATTATACTTAATATACTGGTTAATAATAATTTACTATTCATTTCTTTTCTCCCCCATTTTATTTATCAATAAAACGTTTTTTAATTGTTCCTTTGTTGGTATTATATCACAAGTTAGAATTCTCTCAAAATACTTTCTTACAAAAAGAAACGTTTTTGTATTTTTAACAGTGATAGAACAGCGAAATAAAAAAAATCGGGATGAACCCGATTTTTATTTTGTTGTTTCAAACTCCCAACCAACAAACCGTTTTCCTTTCTTGGAATATGCTTTGACCGGGGTACGTATATCACCGTCGTACAAACATGTGCCAGCATTATTAGCATCAACATCAACTTTATCGGTATCTGTCCATGTAATTGTTATGACATTTGATGAACATTTAGCCAAAGTTGATATTGTATTATATATTTGTCCACGGAAATCAGCATTTGTTTTTATTGCATTTGCACAAGTCGCTGAACAATTTGATGAACATGTATCAAAACTTTCACTATAATTTACAGCAACCCACGAAGAATATACAGATTCTGTACCTGTGGCATTTTTATCATACCCATTAATATTACACCAACAATACCCACCATTTTCATTAGATGGTGTACCAATAGTTCCCGTAGGTCCAGACGTATTACTGCATAACGAATTACCATAGATTTTACCATAATTAAATGATACAGAAAAAGCGTCATCATTTAATACAACAGAATTTGTTGAATCAATACCATTGATGTTAACATCCACATTTAACCCAGACATACCAGCGACATAATGATATCCATCAGCACAAGATGAATCGTTAACTGGCGCACATTTATTTACAGAATTACTGTAATATTGTCCAGTAAATGTCCCATTAACATTAGAATGTTCTACATCTGTGTATAAACATTCACGAAAACATTCATTAACAGATTTAGCACCAGATAAAGAACTTGCAAAATCTGTCGGACAAGAAGTCATATCATCATCATGATTGTCTATGGTATAATTTCCACCATTACAGAAATTTCCAGATTCACATATTCTGCATTCTATGGTATTATCATTTTCATCGGGAGTCACATATAGATATTCACCAGCAGGACATGTATATTGTATATCTTCATAAACAGCAATAGCTGTAACATTACCACTGGACACACCGATATTTTCACGTGTTGCAGCATTTAGATATTTTCTATTTTCCAGATATTTTCCATCAATTGGAGCAGACTGTTCAACCAACATATCAGCAATAGATGGTGATACTACCATCATACTGAACAAACTGGTTAAAATTAATTTTTTTGCCATTTTCTCCCTTTGATTTATAGGTATAATAGAAAATATCATCAATATAGTGCAAGTAAAAATTGACATATATTTTATACAAATCTTTATCCAATAAATACTTGCGTTTGATAAAAAATACTATATAATGAAAGGGCTTATCTGAGATAATGCGAGCATAGTTCAAAGGCTAGAATGCAAGCCTTCCAAGCTTGAAATGAGGGTTCGATTCCCTCTGCTCGCACCAAGATTGGGCGTGCGCCGGAGTTGGAGAGCCGGGGCAGACTGTAAATCTGTTGTCTTACGACTGAGGTGGTTCGAATCCACCCACTCCCACCAAAAAATACACCGCACTTAAAAAGTGCGGTTTTTGGTTAAAAGATAAATAAATTTATGATATAATTCGTATTAAGAGGATATATATGAAATATGTATTAAAAGGTCCAAGAATAACATTGATGCATTTGGAACCAACATTAGATAACGCAAAATTGGTACACGAAGTTCAATTAAAAAATAAAAAACATTTATTACCTTGGATGTCTTGGGCGCGCACTCTGGAAAACACACCACAAGCAATAAAAGATAGATATAGTTTTTTAATTCAAAACGATAAAGATTGGGATAACGACAAAGCTTATGAATATGTAATCGTATTAAACGATAAAATTATAGGTGCTTGCAGTGCAGCATCAGTAGATGTTCCAAATAAAAAAGCCGAATTAGCGTGTTGGTTAGCAAAAGATTATCGTGGTAATGGTTATGCGGTGGAATCTGTACATTTATTGGAACAAGAATTGTTTAAAAATGGTTTTTATAAAATTGTAATTCGTAATGATGTTTTAAATAAAGATTCTGTAAATCTTGCAATCAAAGCAGGGTATGAATTAGAAGGTGTATTACAAGCAGATAAATGGTTAAAAGATGAAAAACGGTTTCGTGATGTTAACTGTTTCGCAAAATTTAGGAAGAAATAATTTACAGCCATTTTTCTTTAAACATTTTTATATTATGTAAAAGTTCGGAAATTTGTTGTGGGTTTTCTGCTCGATTTGCGCAATATGCCTCCCACCAAAAGATACACCGCACTTTGAAAGTGCGGTTTTTCTTTAGATTTCTAATAGTTATATCAATTCGACAATGGTGGTTTGGAAAATATGTGAAAATTGCATATTGTCAAATTGTTTGGATTATAAATAATGTTTCTTTAGCACCATTTAGGTGTTGTTGATTTTAAATATAACTATTTTTTATACTCTGATTTTAGTTTTCCATACATTGCTGTACTGTGTATAGAACCGTCAGGCCATATTTTTCGTTCGCGTTGAATCCCTTCAAGAATGTAATTGTTCTTTTCTGCGTGGCGACGAGATGCGATGTTTTCTGTGTCGCACCAGATTGTGATTTTTCTTAAATTTAGGTTTTCAAATCCTAGTTTTTCTATCGCAGGTATCAATTTGTCTATTAAACCTTGCCCGCGTGCAGATTTTTTTAGCCAATAACCGATTTCTGCTGTTTGAAATTTTGTGTCTATGCAAGATAAACCAATTTCACCTAATAATTCGTTTCCTTTAAAAATACCATACATTGCATATTTCCAGCGTTCTTCGTCATTGTATTTTGTTTTATAGGCATTTAAAACATCTTGAACAGTTTTATAAATTCCATCTTCCATCCAAAACTTAAAACTAGGCTCGTCTTCGTGAAAAGCATTAAAAATTTGTTGAGCACATACTTGTGTTGCTAGAATAGGTGTTAAGGTTAAATCATCAATAATTATTTGTTTTGGTTTATTAATTTCTGACATAGTTTATCCTTTATGACAGTTATTATATCATATCTTTTATTCAAATTCACTTGTTGTTGAAATTGAGATTATTTCTTTTTAAACATTTTAATATTATGTGAAAGTTTAGAAATTTATTGAGGGTTTTCTGCTCGAATAGTGCAATATGTCTCTCCCACCCAAAGCTACACCGCACCATTAAAGTGCGGTTTTTGTTTGGAATTATTATCATTTAGGCTATTTGATAAGGGTGTTTTGGAAAAGATTAATTTTTTATTTATTTATCTATATTTTTTTCTAATGTTTATGATATAATGTGGTTATGATTAAAGGAGAGATTATGAAAAAATATATGTTTGTCGGTTTGTTGACGATTGTATCAATAAATGCTTTCGCTGAAGAGATTACAACACATCCCGAAGGTGATACTGATTTTATCACTTTTGTTAATCAACAACGACAGAACTGGGATAATAATTCAGTCATTATTAGCGAAGGCACACGTGGAGACTTTTTAACCTATATTGATGAAACACCAGAAATTTTGCAAATTTATAATAACAAAGAAAAAACTGCAATGTTTTTGTCTATTGAAAATCCCGCACAATATATCAAACCTGGCAAATGTTTGGTTAACACTATAGGCGTTGGTATATTAAAAGAAATGGCTGGAGATAACGAAGTTTCTAATTGTTCATGGCGTTTGTTTTGTGGTACAGAAATGAATTATGACGGGTTTTATGCTGTAGAATTATGTGGACATATGGTATCAGATTAAACATTAATAATAGGTATAAGTTATGAACAAATTAATAAAATGTTTCGAAAAAAATTCTTTCCAAACTGATATATTGAAAGATGTTTATGGCATATCTAATAAAGAACATTTTGATTGTATATTTGTTGCACCAACGTGGACACCAGATAAAATCTTTGATAAAAAAATTAAAATAAAACAAATCTTTTCTGGTCGATTTGCTAATACATTTAATATAAAACATAACAAAAAAAATTATTTGTTTATCACATTACAAATTGGAGCACCAAATATAATCGATTTTTGCCTACCATGTTATAAAACCCATTGCGATAATTTTGTATTTATTGGGTCTGCTGGTGCTTTGGTACCAGAAATAAAAATCGGCGATATTATTGTTCCAGAATATGCAATTTCTGGAAATGGTGCTACACTATATTTACACGATAAATTAGATTCAAAAAACATATTCGAAAAAATGTATTCAACAAAAAAATTAAACAAGCAAATTGTTAATGTTTGTTGTAATAAAAATATAAAAGCGTTAAGTGTCCCTGTTATTTCAATAGATAGTATAATATCTGAATACCAACATCTAGATAAATTTAGTGCAATGGGCGCAAAAGCGATAGAAATGGAGACAGCAACTTTTTTGGGATGTATGAAGACCATAAAGAAAAAAGCATCAGCGATACTGGTTATTTCAGATAATTCAGCAACAGGAGAACATTTAATTGGTAGAGCAGAAGAAGATAAAAAGCATTATCATAATATTAGAAGGCAAATTAGTGATATTTTATTAAATATTTAACAAATTTTCTTTGAATATTTTTTCAACGTTAAAT
>JAKSSZ010000020.1 GCA_024402835.1 Alphaproteobacteria bacterium
GAAATAATAGGAGTGTATAAATGTCTCGTTCAGTATGGAAAGGTCCTTATGTTCATCCTTCTCTTTTAAAGAAAGTAGCAGTTGCTATCGAAAAAGATGATCATAAACCTATAAAAACATGGTCTCGTGGCAGTACAATTATACCAAGTATGGTAGGATTGACATTTGATGTTCACAATGGAAACAAATTTATACCAGTATCTATCGTAGAAGAAATGATAAATCATAAACTTGGTGAATTTGCTCCAACACGTACTTTCAAAGGTCACGCCGCGAATAAAAAAGCAGCTACAAAATAAATAGGATGATGATATGACAAGATATGGAATAAAAGAAAATCAAGCTCGTGCGTTTAATAAAATGATACGCATAAGTCACCAAAAATTGAATCTTGTTTGTGACATGGTTCGTGGCTTGCCTGTTGATCGTGCTATAGATGTTTTGAAATTTTCTAAAAAACGTGTAGCAAACGATGTTCTAAAAACATTGTTATCTGCTGTTGCTAATGCAGAACATAATCAACATTTGACTGTTGAATCACTGTTCATCAAAGAAATTTGGTGTGGCAAAGCATTGACAATGAAACGTATTATGGCTGGGCCTCGTGGCAGTGCTCGTCCAATTTTGAAACCTTTTTCCAATTTGACAATTGTCTTGGAATCTGGCACAGCACCTGAAACAAAACAGGAAACAAAATCAACAAAAAAAAATAAGGTGAAATAAAATGGGACAGAAAGTATCACCAGTTTCTTTACGCGAATTTATAAATAAAGTTACAGATTCTCGTTGGATTGCTAACAAAAAAACTTATGCTAAATTGTTAGCCGAAGATGTAAAGATTCGTAAATTTGTTGAAAATTGGAAACTGTCAGACAGTTCATCAAAAGCAGATGACAAGTCAAAAGTAAAAAAGATAATGACTTTGAAAAAAGCGGGTCTTGCAAAAGTAGTTATAGAAAGAGTTGGTGCAAAATTAGTTGTCACAATTCATTCTTCTCGTCCTGGTATTATTATCGGGAAAGAGGGTGCCGATATAACAAAATTGCGTGAAGATATACGTAAACTTGTTGGAACAGATAAAGTTGTTGTTAATGTATCCGAAGTTCGTAAACCTGACTTGAATGCACAACTTGTTGCACAAAGTATTGCAAAACAAATTGAAGACCGTGTTGCATTTAAACGTGCTATGAAAAAAGCTGTTCAAAATGCAAGTCGTGCTGGTGCCCAAGGTATCAAAGTTATGTGCTCTGGTCGTTTGAATGGTGCAGAAATTGCCCGCAGTGAACAAATCCGCGAAGGTCGTATTCCTTTGCACACATTGCGTGCAGATATAGATTATGCATCTATCCAAGCAAAAACAACTTACGGTGTTGTCGGTGTAAAAGTATGGATTTACACAGGTGACGTTGTAAACAAAGAAAAACTGGCATCAGAAATGGCACGCCCTGCGGAATATGCCGGTAGTAGCGAAAAGAAAAGAAAATAAAGGTTTTAATCATGTTAATGCCAAATAAAACAAAATTTCGCAAACAACAAAAAGGCCGTATTCATGGTGCCACAAAAGGTGGAAGTGAATTAGCTTTTGGTTCGTTTGGTTTGAAAGCGATGTCTCCTGAACGTGTTACTGCACGTCAGATAGAAGCAGCACGTCGTGCTATTACTCGTCACATGAGACGTATGGGTAAATTATGGATTCGTATTTTCCCAGATGTTCCAGTTACCACAAAACCTGGTGGTGTTCGTATGGGTAAGGGTAAAGGTGCAGTTGAATACTGGATTTGTCGTGTTAAACCTGGACGTATAATGTTCGAAGTTGACGGTGTAAAACCAGAAGTCGCTCAAGAAGCATTTGCGTTGGCTGCGGCAAAATTACCAGTAAAAACAAAAATAGTAGAACGTAAAATGAATTAATACAGTGCAAAAGGTTATAAAAATGGCAGAAAAGAAAGCAGAAAATAAAGAAGCGTTAACAACAGAAGCACTAAAAAGCAAACTTGTTGATTTGAAAAAAGAACAATTAAATCAACGTTTTCAATTGGCTTCTGGGCAATTGCCTAAAACACATGTTTTGCGTCAAACTCGCCGTGAAATTGCACGTGTAAAGACAAAATTGAACGCTAAAAAGAACTAAAACTTTGACTTTTTGATTTTTTAGTATAAAATCAATGGTCGGGTCAGTAAAATAAAGGGACAAAGTTATGCCAAAACGTATACTGCAAGGAACTATAACAAGTACAGCAAATGACAAAACGGTTGTTGTCGAAGTAGAACGTCGTTTCCGTCATCCATTGTATGGAAAGTTTGTAAAGCAGAATAAAAAATACAAGGCACATGATGAAAACAACGAATATAAAGTTGGTGAAATCGTTGCCATCGAAGAACACCGTCCTATATCCAAAACAAAAACTTGGGTTGTAAAAGGTCGTGTTGGGGTCAGCAAAGATACATCTGTTAATGTTGACTAAGTAAAAAACAAGGTGGGTTTTTTGAGGGTAAGATATAAAACGAAATATATTTTACCAGTCGAAACCCGGTAACAAAGCAGCAGGGGATTGCCTTGCTTGCAGGAATCAAGGGAAAAAAGTTATGATTCAAAATGAAACAATTATGACAGTTGCAGATAACTCTGGTGCACGTAAAGCATTGTGTATCAAAGTTTTGGGCGGTTCTCATCGTCGTTATGCAACGGTTGGTGACAAAATAGTTGTCGCTATAAAAGATGCTATTCCTCGTGGAAAAGTGCAAAAAGGAACTGTTCAACGTGCTATTATCGTTAGAACAAAATTCCCTGTTAAACGTCCAGATGGTTCTATCATCCGTTTTGATGATAATGCTGTTGTTTTAATCAACAAAAACAATTTTGAACCAATTGGAACTCGTATTTTTGGGCCAATTGCTCGTGAAGTTCGTCGTAAATATGACGTTCAAAAAATCGTGTCTTTGGCACCAGAAGTGATATAATACTTTTGACAAAGGGTAAAAAAAATGAAAATAAAAACAGGTGATGAAGTTATCGTTATTGCGGGAAAATATAAAGGCGTCAAAGGTAAAGTATTACAAGCACGTCCTTTGGAATCTCGTGTTGTTGTAGAAGGTGTAAATCGTCATAAATGGCATGTTAAACCAACTCAAGAACAAGCAGGTCATATTGTTGACCGCGAAGCACCAATACATGTATCTAATGTTGCATTGATTGATTCTAAAACAAAAAAAGCAACACGTGTTGGGTACAAAATATCTGGTGACAAGAAAGTTCGTGTTTCCAAAAAATCTGGGACAGAATTATAAAAAAAACAGATTCCGCTGTTACGGAATCAGAACTAAAAAGGCACAAAAATGCAAAGTAGATTGCGTGAAATTTATGAAAAAAATATAGTTCCTGAACTTGTAAAAGAATTCGGGTATAAAAATATGTTCGCAGTTCCAAAATTATCCAAAATCGTTTTGAATATGGGTGTTGGTGCTGCCGTATCTGATAAAAAGAAATTGGATGCTGCTGTTGCTGATTTAACAGCTATCGCTGCACAAAAACCAATTATAACCCATGCAAAGAAATCTATTGCTACTTATCGTTTACGGGAAGGTCAAGCCATAGGTACAAAAGTTACATTACGCGGTAAAAGAATGTATGATTTCTTGGATAAATTAATCACAGTGGCTTTACCACGTGTAAAAGATTTTCGTGGTTTATCAAAATCTAAATTTGATGGTCGTGGAAACTATGCTTTTGGTATAAAAGAACACTTGATATTCCCAGAAATATCTATTGATAAAATAGATGCAATACGTGGTATGGATATCATCATAGTTACAACAGCAAAAACAGATGACGAAGCTCGTGCATTACTGACAAAAATCGGTATGCCTTTGGTTTTGAAATAGTCAAAAGGAAAAAAAATGGCTAAATTATCATTGATAAACAAACAAAAAAATCGTGAAAAATTGGTTGCACAATATGCAAATAAACGTGCAGCAATAAAAGCAAAGATGTCTATAAATGCGACACCAGATGAACGTATAGATGCAATGAAAAAATTGGCAAAATTACCAAGAAATTCAAATCCTACACGTTTACATAATCGTTGTTCTATCACAGGTCGTTCACGTGGATTTTCACGTATGTTCGGTTTGTGTCGTCAACAATTACGCACAATGGCATCCGAAGGTAAATTACCAGGTGTTCGCAAGTCCAGTTGGTAATCTAAATAAAATAACTCGGCTGTGGACAATGCAGCCATAAAATGGAGTAAAAATATGTCAATGTCACATCCTATTGGAGATATGATTACCCGCATCCGTAACGGACAAAATGCAGGTAAAGAATTCATTACTGTTCCAAATAGCAAATTGCGTAGTGCAGTTTTAACAGTATTGAAAGATGAAGGTTTCATAACAGATTTTCGTATGGAACAAATAGATGAAAAACGTTCTAATTTAGTTATAGAATTAAAATACGTTAATGGTAATGGTGCAATCCAAGAAATAACAATAGTTTCTAAACCTGGACGTCGTGTATATTCCAGTTGTGCTCAAATGCCACGTGTTTTAAATGGTTTGGGTATAGCAATTGTATCAACACCAAATGGTGTTATGACAGATCATCATGCACGTTCTATGAATGTTGGTGGTGAAATATTGTGCAAAGTTATTTAATAAAAAGGAATTTATTATGTCTCGTGCAGGAAAATATCCAATAGAAATAAAAAACGGTGTTACTGTTGATATTACAGATACCGCAGTTATTGTAAAAGGGCCAAAGGGAGAAGTTAAAGTTCCTTTGAATACAAAAAATGCAACTTTAGTAGATATTAAACAAGAAAACAACAGCATTGTTGTTACCCCTAAAGATGCCGAAGAAAAAACATGTCGTGCTATGTGGGGAACAATGGCTCGTAATATCAAAGCCGCTGTCAAAGGTGTAACCGAAGGTTATTCCAAATCAATGTATATGAATGGTGTTGGTTATAAAGCATCAGTCAAAGGTAATATATTTACTTTGATAGTAGGTTTCTCTCATGATGTTGTCATGGAAATCCCGGCTGGTTTAACTGTCACTATCGGTGAAACACCAACTGAATTCACAATATCTGGTATAGATAAAAATTTATTGGGTCAATTTGCAGATAAAATTCATAAAATACGTAAAGTAGACCCTTATAAAGCAAAAGGTATCTTCTATAAAGACGAATATATCCGTCGTAAAGAGGGTAAAAAGAAATAATAAAAATTAATTTCCGCTGTTACGGAAAGAATAAAAAAAGGAAAAAAAATGTTAAAACATTTATCTTCTCAAGAAAGACGTACACTTGCAAATCGTGGTGCGTTGAAAAGAAAAAATCCAGGCAAAATTCGTTTGTCCGTATTTCGTTCTGGTCGTCACATAGAAGTTCAAGCTATAGATGATGTCAAAGGTTGCACAGTATGTGCTGCTTCATCCAAAGAAAAAGCATTTACAGGACATGGTTGGAATGTTGCTGGTGCCGAAATGCTTGGTAAAATATTTGCAGAACGTGCAGTAAAAGCCGGTATCGCAAATAATTGCTATTTTGAGCGTGGTCGTTATCTATATCATGGTCGTGTAAAAGCGTTGGGTGATGCCATACGCGCAAACGGTGTAAATATATAAAAAAGGAAAATAAAAAATGGCACGTATAGAAGATAAAAAAATGCAATCTGATAACATAATAGACAAATTAGTTTCTATTAACCGTGTTTCAAAAACTGTAAAAGGTGGACGTAATATGTCTTTCTCGGCTTGGGTTGTCGTTGGTGACCAAGCGGGTCGTGTTGGTTTTGGTAAAGGTAAAGCATTAGAAGTTCAATCTGCTGTTCAAAAAGCAACAAAAGCTGCAAAAGCAAGAATGATTCGTGTTCCTTTGAAAGAAGGTCGTACATTACATCATGATTGTGCTGCAAAATACGGTGCAAGTAAATTGGTCGTTCGTTCTGCAGTTCCTGGAACAGGTATAATTGCTGGTGGTGCTTTGCGTGCAGTATTTGAATGTTTAGGTGTCCAAGACGTTGTTGTAAAATCTCAAGGTTCTAATACACCAAACAATATGATTCGTGCAGCATTTTTGGCATTTGAAAAAATGAATTCACCAAAAACAGTTGCTATGCGTCGTGGCAAAACAGTTTCTGAAATAGTCGCTAATCGTGATGGTAAAAAAGCAGAAACTACTGAAGAAGCCTAAATAATAAAACCGAGTATGTAGAAATACATGCGAATAATCTTTATATTTATCGTGAAAGAATAAATATAAAAACAGGATAAAAGGAAATAAAAATGAAACTTAATGCATTAATGGATAATAACGGTGCACGTCAAGATATTAAACGTCTTGGTCGTGGTATGGGGTCTGGTTATGGTAAAACATCTGGACGTGGTAACAAAGGTCAAAAAGCACGTTCTGGTTCTCGTAAACAGGCAACTTTCCAAGGTGGACAAATGCCAATTTTGCGTCGTTTTCCAAAATTTGGATTTAATAATCCTTTTGCAAAACAATATGCAACAATTAACTTGGGTGATATAGAAAAATTTATTGCTGCTGGCAAAATTGATGCAACAAAAGAAATTTCTATAGATTCTTTATTGTCTGCAAAAATTTTGAATCGTCGTATGGATGGCTTGAAAGTTTTAGCCAAAGGCGAAATTAAAACAGCTGTAAATATAGTTGCTACAAAATGGTCTGCATCAGCAGAAAAAGCAATTGTAAAAGCAGGTGGAAAAATTCAAGCAAAATAATATAATAAGAGAGAAAAGATTCAGGCATGAAATTTTTGAAAAATATTTTTGGAAATTTATCAGATTTACAAAAACGTATTTTATTCACATTGGGGGCTTTGATAATTTACCGTATTGGTTCATTTATACCATTACCGGGGGTAAATGCCTCTGCCGTATTACACTTATTTAATGGTGATAACGGTATAATGGGAATGTTTGATATGTTTTCGGGTGGTTCTTTATCACGTATGTCTGTTCTTGCATTGAATATTTTCCCTTATATTTCTGCTTCTATCGTTATCCAATTACTTACCGCTACCAGTAAATCTCTTACAGATTTACGAAAAGAGGGTGAATCTGGTCGTATTAAAATCAACCAATATACACGTTATTTGGCTGTATTACTCGCAGTAGTTCAAGGTTGGGCTGTTGTTCGCGGTTTGGAATCTATGGCACCGGTCAATGGTGTATCTGCTGTTGTAAATCCGGGATTTACTTTTGAATTATCTTCTGTAATTGCATTGGTTGGTGGAACTGTATTTGTTATGTGGCTTGCAGAACAAATAACCGCACGTGGCGTAGGTCAGGGTGCTTCGTTATTGATTTTTGCGGGTATCATTGCCGAAGTTCCTGGTGGCATAGCAAAGATATTTTCTTTGGGGGCTGTCGGACAAATGTCCCCAGCAATGATTGCGTTGGTTTTGGCTTTTGTTGTTGGCATTATCGCTTTAATAGCATTTATGGAACAAGCCCAACGTCGTATCCAAATTTTATATCCACGTCAAGTAATGTCTAATGGTGCTATGAATACAAATGTTTCATATTTGCCAATAAAGATAAATATGTCTGGTGTTATGGGACCTGTATTTGCATCCAGTATAATGATGTTGCCAGCATTTATACAACGTTTTGTCCAAAGTGAAAACTTGGTTGTTCAAAATATATTAAGTTTCTTTACTTATGGAACATGGTCTTATATGGGATTATTTACATTATTGATAGTATTCTTTGCATATTTTCAAACAGCTGTTGTATTCAATTCCGAAGAAACAAGTACAAATTTGAAAAATATGGGTGGATATATACCTTCTGTTCGTCCTGGGGAACAAACAATGCGTCATCTTGATGGTATTGTATCCAGAACAACAGCAATTGGTGTTGTATATTTAATTGTTGTGTGTGTATTACCAATAATTTTGAATACACATGCAGGAATGCCTGTTATAATCGGCGGAACTTCTGTATTGATTGTGGCGGGTGTTGTCTTGGATACAATGACACAAATAAAATCATATTTGGTTGCAAAACAATATGGTGGTGTGATTGGTAATGTACAAAAGAAAGGTCGTTTTCGCGGTTAAGCGAAAGCAAAAAGATTTGATTTTGTCTTAAATTTATATAAAATATACAGGCGAAATCAGTGACATTTGAAACCTTTGGTGTTTTGAATGTAAAAATGGTGGATGGAAACATCCAAAAATATAGTAAAAAAAGGAAAAATAAAAAATGGCACGTATAGCAGGTGTTAACATTCCTAACGAAAAACGCATAGAAATTGCGTTGCAATACATTCATGGTATTGGGCCAGCTAAGTCAGCACAAATTTGTTCCGCATTGAAATTAAAAGACGGACTTCGTGCAAAAGATTTAACTGACGAGGATGTTATCAAAATATCAAATTATATTGAAAAAAACTTTAAGGTCGAAGGTGATGTTCGTCGTGAAGTAGCGATGAATATTAAACGTTTACAAGATTTGAAAACATATCGTGGTATTCGTCACCGTAATCGTTTACCAGTTCGTGGTCAACGTACACACACTAACGCTCGTACTCGCAAGGGTAAACGTATAGTTGTTGCTGGTTCTGCGACAAAAGGTAAATAATAAAATTGGGTAGAGATTAACACTATAGTTAATTGAAGACATCTAAAAAGGAAAAAATAAAATGGCAATTACAAAAGTAAAAAAGAAAGTTGTAAAAAAAGTATCACATGGTATTGCTCATGTGGTTGCAACAAATAATAATACACGTATAACAATTACAGATCCATCAGGTGCTGTTTTAACATGGGCAACTGCTGGTGCAAACAACTTCAAAGGTGCAAAAAAATCTACACCTTATGCTGCAACAGTTGTTGCTGATGCAGTTGGTAAAAAAGTTGCTGAAATGGGAATGAAAACTATTGATGTATTAATGCGTGGAATTGGTCAGGGACGTGAATCTGCTGTTCGTGGATTGGCTAATGCTGGTCTTGTTGTTCAATCTATTACAGATACAACACGTATACCACACAATGGTTGTCGTCCAAAGAAAGTTCGTCGTGTTTAATTCACGATAAATAACAAAACCTTATGGTGAAAATAATAAACTAAGCCTAATGGAGAAATAAAATGATAGAAAAAAACTGGTGTTCTTTAATAAAACCAAAAAAATTAAATATCAAAATTGATGAACATAATCCAAACATTGCAACATTGATAGCAGAACCTTTGGAAAAGGGTTTTGGATTGACTTTGGGAACAGCATTGCGTCGTGTACTGTTGTCTTCTTTGCAAGGTTGCGCACCTGTTTGTATAAAAATAGATGGTGTTCAACACGAATTTAGTAGTTTGTCTGGTTGTCGTGAAGATGTTACAGATATTATTTTGAATTTAAAAGGGGTTTATTTCAAAGCATTATCCGAAGGTCAACACAAAGCCACATTGAAAGTCAAAGGCCCAGCAACTGTCACAGCTGGTATGATAGAAACATCCAGCAATATAGAAGTTATGAACAAAGATGCAGAAATTTGCACTTTGGATAAAGATGCTGTTTTGGATATGGAAATAACATTGGCATCTGGCCGTGGTTATGTGCCAGCCACAGTAAATGCCGAAGGTTTAACATTGGGAACAATTCCTGTTGATTCTATTTATTCTCCTATCTTGAATGTTGCTTCTGTTGTTTCACAAACACGTGTTGGACAAAGTACAGATTACGATAAATTGGAATTGACAGTTAAAACAAATGGTTCTGTCACACCAGAAGATGCGATTGCTTATGCAGCACGTATATTGACAGACCAATTGTCTGTATTTATCAATTTTGATGATCCTACTTTGACATCATCTAACGAAGATGAAGACGAAGCAGATGTATTGCCATTTGATGCAAAATTGTTGAAACATGTTAACGAACTTGAATTGTCTGTTCGTGCAAACAATTGTTTAAGCAATATTGGTGTAAATTGGCTTGGTGAATTGGTTCAAAAGACAGAAAATGAAATGTTGAAAACACCAAACTTTGGTCGCAAATCATTGAATGAAATCAAACACCAACTAGAAATAATGTAAATAATAATAAGACTTTAACTCGAGTTATTGTTCGTCAAAATCCTCAAATCACAAATAATTATTTAATCAATAACTCATTTAAATCTATTGTAGAAAAAAAAATTTCAAAGCTAAATAATATTAATGAAAATAAAAACATCAAAAACACCAAGGATGCAAATGTTCCAGAAAATTATAAGTATATTGAAATAATTGAAGATGGACCTTACGAAGAAAATGATGCAAAAAATAAAACTATTAAAAAATATAATTATGGAAAAGATAATGTTTCTGTAGAAAAATTTGAAGGAAAAGATAATATCAAGTTGAAAAATATTGTTGAAAAAAATAAGCAAGAAAAAAGATTAAAA
>JAKSSZ010000021.1 GCA_024402835.1 Alphaproteobacteria bacterium
CATGGAATGTTCCACCGAAACCTTGGCGGACACCTGTGTAACCTTGGATTTCACCATCAAAGTTCCAATTTGAACGTGTTGCTTTCGCGTTTGTTACACCAGCTTCAAATATACCTGTATTACCACGCATACCTGGTGCAGGTACACCAAATGCATCCCCATCCATATTTACATCTGCATTAGCAAAAGAACCATATTCGTGTTCCCATGCCATACCAATAAATGGTGTAAAGCGTTTTACCGTATTCAAACTGAAACGGCCGCCAAATACAGATTTATGTGAATTTATATTTTTCAAATCCATAGCATTATCTACAATTTTGTCGCCATTTTGATGAGTATAAGCATATTTACCATAGATATCATAGCCAACAACACCAGCAATATCTGATTCATAACCCAAAGTTAAATGAGCACCAGCATACATAGCGCCCGTTGTATAATTAGCACCATATCCCATATGGTCGCCATCCCATTCATTATGAACATATCCGGCACGACCAGATGCTTCGGCATATAAACAGTTTATGCAAGAATCGTTATAACGAATCATTACACCACCACCATAATATTCTGTGTTATTGGCACCTTTGATTTCTGAATCATCAATACCAAACCACATAGGGTTGGAAATAGAATTTGTTGTGTGGGCATGACCATAACCACCTTCGGCAAAACCGGCGATAACAGTATCGGCATTTAATTTAGTAGCAACCCCAGCCATTACAGATGTTCCCATTAAATTAATATGTGAACCAGTATTATATTTAGAATAACCAACAGAAGCAGCACCAAAAGCGCCAGTTCCGTCATTTACGTTTACTGCGTTTATTGCATTTTTAATTCCCGTTGTAGAAATCAAATCTGCACCCTGATTCAACAAAGCAACAGATGCAAGTTGTCCTTCGGATACAAATTTAAAATCAGAAGGAACAGTTTCAATTTCATAACCAGCAAAAGCAGGTGTTGATAAACTTACAGCAACTAATGCGTTTAAAATGTAATTTTTTGTCATATTATTTCTCCATTTATTGTATAACACCGATAATTGTAAACAAAAAAATAAATAAGAACAATCATATTTTTGATATTATTCCTATTTTATGATATAATACGAATAACACGAAAAAAAACGTGCAAAAACGGAGAGAAAACATGAAAAAAATTTTAACATCTTTGGTTGGCGTAATGTCTGTTGTTGCAGTTGCAAATGCAGAACCATACGTTGGATTAAATTTAATCTATGACAACATTCAACTAGATAAATCATTTGGTGAAACAATAAGTATAATATCAGAAACAGCAGGAATAGGCACATACGAAACAAAAGATTTATTTTCAAACAATTATTTTGGCGCAAGTATAGATGCCGGTTATCAATTCAATGATTACATTGGTGCCGAAGCATATTTTCAATACAATTTTGAAAGCAAAACTGATGTTTCTATATCTGGCCATGAATTCTTGCCAGATGGTAAAATTTGGGATTCTAAATCAAACTTTATGTCTGGCGGTTTGGATATTATGGGTTATTTACCATTAAATTCATGTCATTCATTTAGTTTGATTGGAACAATTGGTGGCGGATATTATTATTTTAAAAACAAAACCGACATTCCATTATTGACTCTTATATTAGGAGATCTGTACCAATTTGACACACATGAACACCATTTTGGTCTAAGAATGGGTGCTGGATTCCAATACAACTTTAACGAATCAATGTCTGTTCGTGCATTGGGTAGATATGTAATGTGGAAACACGATGATAGTTATACAACAACTGACACGTTTATGGATGATTTTACACCCGTCAATGGTATGTGGGAAGGTTCAATTGGTATCCAATACAAATTCTAAAAATGTATTGAAACAAAAAAAACAAACACCGGCAGATTTGTCGGTGTTTTTATTTGTTATAAAAAAATATTTGATTTTATTCCTAATTGTTCTATTATAAAAATAACACGAACAAAAACGTGTAAAAACAGGAGGAAAAACTATGAAAAAAATTTTACTTACATCTTTGGTAGCAACTTTGGCTGTTAGCGCAGCAAACGCTTTGACTGTATCACCATACGTTGGTGCACACATGGCATACAACAACTCTGAAATAGAAACAACCTATAAAAAGGCTGGTATAAAACAGGGAACTGAAACAACAAAGTTTTCTGGCAATTTGGGTTATGGTGCTGCAATTGGTGCTAAATTTGATTTTGGATGTGCAGTATCCGCACGTGCCGAAGCAGAATTTAGCAGAACACAAGTAAAAATGGATGGAGATGTAAAAGGCGCAGATGGCACAATATATGGATATGAAAATATGGAAGTAGCTGATAATGTTGCATTATTTAATGTATATGGCGATATTGACACAACAACAGCATTCACACCATATATTTCAGCCGGTATTGGTTATCATTGGGCAAAAAGTGAATATGGCGATTACGATAGAGAAGACGGTAAAACCAGCAAAGACAAAGGCGATGTTCATGATATAGCATGGCAATTGGGTGCAGGCGTATCATACGCAGCAAACGAACACGTTTCTTTGGATTTAGGTTATAGATACTTAAGAGCCGATTGGAGCGAAGATAAAACAGAAGCTGGTGTAAAAACAGAATGGGATACAGACTTTACTACACACCAAGTTCGTTTTGGCGCAAAATACACATTCTAAATTTATTTAGAATAACAAATAAACACCGACAAATGTCGGTGTTTTTTATACAAAAGTATATTAACTATTGTTTAATGATGTATATAATCTATCATATTCAATTTGAACATCACGCATAAACTGTTCTAGTATCGCATTATTTTTAAATTTTCCATTTAATCTAAATTTTGTAAACTCTACATCTTCCCAATCTATGACCGCACGAATATCAAATGTATCTTTATCTATCAAAAAATTTTCAGATAAATCAATATGAAACCAGCCGATTAAATATCCATTTTTCTCTAAATTATTTTTTTTATATTTTTCTATACTTGCATCATCAACCAGCGCAATTTTATAAATAAATTCTGCCAACTGTTTAACTAGTTTATCGTGAGCATCTTTATATAACCCACATTTAACCAAAGTATTAAATTGAATACCAGATACAAAGTCATATCTGCGGGCAATACCATGTGCATAACGTATGACTTTTGGAACAACAATTTTTATTGGTGATTTTTTTGCCAACACTGAAGTTATTTCATACTCCCTTTGTTCCAAAGAATCATCAAAATCATCAATAGCTACACGAAATTTATACACATATTTATTACTAACATTTATAACCAGATTCTGTCCACGAGTTCCAATAACAACCCTTAACTTTGGATGTTTAATTCCACAATTGGTTTTAATAAACCGATAAATAGATAAAAATCTTGTGTTTAGAATAACACGTATTGTTCTACGCCTATGTTCTCCGGGAACAAAACCACATAAAATATTTACAAAAAAGCGTCTAAGATTATGATTCATATTATTTATATATATTATTATAAACTAAATAAAATGCAAGACACAATAATACTAATGAATTATATTAATTGTATTATTTTTTATAATGACTGGCACTAACAATGCTTGTACTTATCTGGTGATGGTTTATACTTTTCTTAATTTATCTTTTTGTGTTTTCCACTTACTCACAATACCATTTATAAAAATCACTTATACCATGTTCCAATGATATCTTTGGTTGCCACCCTAATGTTTTTATTTTTGTATCATCCATCATTTTACGTGGAGTACCATTAGGTTTGGTTGTATCGTATTCCAACAATCCTTTAAAACCAACAATCTGTTTTACCTTTTCAAACAAATCCTTTAACTGTATATCTGTACCACTGGTTATATTTACATGCTCTCCTATATCTTTATAATCTTTATTTTTCATAAGATATAAACAAGCATCCGCTAAATCATCCGAGCACATCATTTCTCTGTATACAGATCCATCCCCCCACAAAACCACCTTGTCTCTATACGCTCCAACCGCATTCAAAGACCTTTCTAAATTTTCTTCATCATCAAAATTTATATCTTTATCTAAATTCCAGCCTAGTTTATATTTTTTTAAATCAGCTTTAATGCCCATAAAATCATTTTTACTCAATAATTTTGCCAAATGAAACCTTCTTATTATCATTGGTAATAAATGGGCCGTTTCCATATTAAAATTATCCCCAATACCGTATTGATTAGTAGGCATTACAGATATATAATTTGTCCCATATTGTTCATTATAATAACGACATAATTTAATAGCTGATATTTTTGCTAACGCATACGCTTCATTAGTTGTTTCCAACGGCCCTGTAAGCAAACATTCTTCTTTCATAGGCTGTGGTGCCATCCGTGGATAAATACAAGAAGACCCTAAATTTAATAACTTTTTCACACCTGTTTTATATGCAGAATGTATTACATTACAGGCTATCATTAAATTCTTATAAATAAATTCAGCTGGATATGTTTGGTTAGCCATAATACCACCAACTTTGGCGGCTGCTAAAAACACATATTCTGGTTTTTCTTTTTCAAAAAAATTTAAAGTTTCTACTTGATTAGTTAAATCCAATTCTGAAGAATTACGAACTATTATATTTGTAAAACCTTCTTTAGCTAAACATCTACATATCGCTGAACCAACCAAACCTTTATGACCAGCAACATATATCTTTGCATTTTTATCCATCATTATTAAAAATCCTTAGGTGTTATTGTTTTATATCCGTTTTCGTTTAATAGTTTTTCTTTTTTGGCTATTTCTAAATCACTTTCTACCATTTCTTTACACAAAGCTTGCAAATCATACGTTGTTTTCCAACCTAATAACGTTCTTGCTTTTGTAGAATCTCCTAACAATAAATCTACTTCTGCTGGTCTAAAATATCTTGGATCTACTTCTACTATCGTTTTACCAGTAAATTTGTCTATTCCTTTTTCTTCTATACCGGCCCCTTGCCATTCTATATCTATACCCAATTCTTTAAATGTCATAGTTACAAAATCTCTTATAGATGTAGTTACACCTGTAGCCAAAACAAAATCGTCTGGTTTGTCTATTTGTAACATACGCCACATACCTTCTACATAATCTTTAGCGTGCCCCCAATCTCGTTTAGAATTTAAATTACCCAAATATAATTTATCTTGCATACCAAGCGCTATTCTTGTTGCTGCCATCGTTATCTTGCGCGTTACAAACGTTTCACCACGACGTGGACTTTCATGATTGAACAATATTCCATTGCAGGCAAACATACCAAAACTTTCACGATAATTTACAACTATCCAATAAGCATATAATTTTGCTACTCCGTATGGAGATCTTGGATAAAAAGGTGTTGTTTCTTTTTGTATTGGTTCTTGTATCAAACCGAATAATTCTGATGTAGATGCCTGGTAAAATCTTGTCTTTTTTTCTAAACCATTAACTCTTATTGCTTCTAATAATCTTAAAGTCCCTATAGCATCTGTTTCAGCAGTAAATTCTGGGCAATCCCAAGATACTTTTACGTGACTTTGTGCACCCAGATTATAAATTTCGTCCGGTTGAATTTCCCCAACCAATCGTATCAAATTAGAACTATCTGTTAAATCACCATAATGTAAGATTAATTTTATATCTTTTTTATGACAATCTTCATATATTCCATCTATTCTTTGCGTATTAAAAGATGAAGATCTGCGTTTTAAACCATGAACTTCATAACCTTTAGACAACAACAATTCTGCCAAATAAGAACCATCTTGCCCTGTTATACCCGTTATTAATGCTTTTTTCATGTTATTTATTCTCCTAATTTTTGCTAAATATAATTTTATTATATGATATCAAAAATTATTAGTTTATATCAAATATTAATTTTTATTAACAGAAAAAATCGTTCCAATTATATGTGAAACAAATTTATGTGTTATAATTTATTATATCTATTTAGATATAACAAATCCATAAAATCTCTTCATCTAAATTTTTTTTCATTGTGTCTTTATCCGCATTCATATCTTCATCCATATATTGAACATCTTCTCTGCCTTCTCTGAATCCGTATGCATAACTATCAGACAACTGGTATTCTGGTGTTGCTGTTTTATACAGCAATGCATTTTGTTCGTCTATGCGTTTATTATTTTGATTTCTTATTGATTGTATATATTTCATAGCCCTTAATCTTTCAGATAAAGGCATGGTATCATCAAAAAAAATTCTGCATAATTGTTCATAAACATTCATTTCTGGATCATACTCGGAAAAATAGTTTTTTTGAACCCTGCGATACGCACATTCTAGTTTGTCATTTGATGAAATTATTTGACCGTTTCTTTGTGCACGTGATAACCCGCCAAGACGTTGTATACGCAAAGCCTCTTTTGGGTCCATTTTATTAAATGGTTTTAAACCAGATGTGTTTGGATGTGGATTTGACATAATATATCCTTTTATTCTTTTCTGTTTATTTAATAAAAAAGGAAAGATTTTAAATACCATTCGGTATCTAAAAAATCTTTCCTTCCTTTCTATTTATTTTGAGTATATTGAAACAAAAAAATAAATGCAAGAGAAAAATATTTAAAATTTCATGTGTTTCAAATGCCACCAAAAAGAATGATGGTGAGAAGAATGTTCTTTTATATACTCATCCAAGGATAATAAAACTTCTTTTGACAATGGTATTTTTACCAAAAATGACTTTTAAACACCAAAATTAATATATGCTTTATTTATTATATATTTATTGCTTCTTTCACAAACTGTTACTATTATTTTATTCATACTGTAACATCCTTTATTTTAATTAATTCTATTTAACTTATTTTAATATTGTGCTGTTTTTTTAACGAAAATTTATACACATTTGACAGTTTTTTATATGAATTATCAACCATTGTGACATCTTTTCCCATTAAAGAACCGGCTATTCCAACATGCAATCTATCTGTTGTTAAAGATTTGACATTATAAACAATACTTAGCATTAATTGTGCAGAAAAATATATCCAATTCTTACTTGCATATTCTGAACCATATACCAATGAAGAAATATCTAAATCTGTATTTTGATTTTTTATAACACTTTCACAATCTGTTCTCATAAAACGCATATGTTTCCTAAATTTAAAATTTGCCATACGTTTAATTAATTTGTATTCATCACGACCTGTTTTAATAGGAACAGAAAATATATCTTTTGTTGTTCGTAATGCCATATCGTGATCCAATAATATTTTTGCTTTTGTTTTGGCTTTTAACAAATAATTATAACTTTGTCGTTCACGACAAAATATAGTAAATCGTCCATCTATTATTTTTAATAATTTATCGCAATTATAAAAAGAACTTGGCAAAATAATTACTTTTTTTGCCTGTTTAAATATTGGTAAGATTTTTTTCCAATGCCTATAATAATCAGAAGTCCATATTCCACCACCACCATATACAATCGTATCTGATACACCATCAGAAAACATTTGATATTTCAAATTATGTTTATCAAAAAATTGTAATGTAGATGCAGCAATTAACATATCACCCATATTTCCAGGATTTGGAATATATGTAAATCTTCCAATTTTGGATAAATGTTTATATAATAAACCATCATTGATGATTTGTTTTTTAAACGTATTTGAATTTATATAAAAACCAGGATTTATTTTCTTATAAACCTGTATACCAAAAATTTTATACTTTGTACAAAATGCTTCATATAATATTTTACATATATGTATTCCAAATAAAGAATAACGCTTGCACATATCATCAGCACAAACATTTAAAAGCCCGAATAAATATCGTTTTTTTGTATTATAATACCCATTATAAATATGAGATAGTATTATTCTTGTTCTGTAATCAATATTATCTTTCAACAAATTGTTTTTAATAAAAAACTTTCCAAATTTATAATAATCATATACATTCCAAGCGACATGATTCTTTGAATCTATAATTGTAACTTTTTTCTCACCTCGCTCTGCCAACAATCTTGCAAGAGTTGCTCCAGAAATACCACAACCAACTATTAAATTTTTCATATTACCCTCAAAATATTTACAAAGAATTTTATAAGTGTTTCCTATTTTTTAACAGAACGCGTTTCTGTATTGTTCAAAACTCATTTTTTTAATCTCTTTCGCTTTTCTATGATTTACTTTTTGCAAACGCTGTTTTATATCATACACATATAAAATTTGTTTATCTGTTGTAAACTCTCTATAATCACACAAAGCTTTAAAACAATAACCATACCTCCAAATAATTTTATTTATAGTTTTTTTAATATATTCTGTCTGTCTATGTACTTTCACAGATTTAATAAAATCTAAAGCAATATCATTTGCACGTTTCATTTCCAACAGATTCTTATATGTTAATGAAGATAAAGATTTTTTTACTCCAACACGATAACAGTAATACGAATCTATCACAGCAGCAACTCTATTTGCATAAAAGCACGCTTTTGTCGTAAAAGGGATATCTTCGTGTACCAAACCATCAACAAAAAATATATTATTATTCTTGATAAATGAATTTTTATATATAGCATCCCAAACAACAATATTGTTATCAAAATTTTTTAATGCTCTTTTATGTTTATATGCTGATAATATAATTTCGTTTAATTTAGAATTTTTTTTAAATTTGCCATTAACCGAAAACAACTTTGTACATGCTCTCGCGATATCGAAATTTCTTGTACAAGCAGATAAATATAAATTTTCAAAATAATTTTTACTTACCCAATCATCAGAATCTACAAATCCAATATATTCTCCTATTGCTTTCTTAATTCCAACATTACGAGCAGCAGCCAGTCCTTTATTTTTCTGAGTTATTATTTTAATACGCTCATCTTTTTCTGCATATTTTTGTAATATTTTAAAGGAATTATCACTTGAACCATCATTTATACAAATAATCTCTATATCTTTTAATGTTTGATTAACTATACTATCCAAGCATTGTGGTAAAAACTTTTCCACGTTATATACAGGAACGATTATTGAAACTTTAATAGCATTATTTTTCTCTTTGGAGATAAAATTAAAACCAAATAACTTTAACAAAGTTAATTTGCCATGATGAATATGCAGATTAAAATATTTTTTTATTTTATGTATCAACCATTTTTTTGGGGTAATATATTTTAGCCGATTTAATATTTTTGGATATTCTGATAAAACATTTTTTAATTGTTTATCATTTAAACATTCATTTTGCGTATTTATTTTACACAAAGCGAAATCTTGTGAAGCATTTGATGACTTTATATGAGAAATACAATTTTTTATAACACGACACTTAACGCCATTTAACACAGCCATTGTCCAAAACCATATATCATCTGCATTTGGTGCCAGTTTCATAAATTTTTGTTCATTTAAAATATCTTTATACAAACAAAACGGTGGATATAACACCCCACCAACACCAGTTAAAAAATTATTAAATGAAGCAGACGGGACAGAATACAAAAGAGACCAGTTGTTGTATTTTTCAATTTTATTTCTGTGTTCAAATGTTATTTGATGGCAACGATGACAATTAATATCAAATGGATATTTAGCATAAGAATCCAACAACAATTTTAACCAATTATCAGGATACAAAACATCATCATCTGCAGTTACAATTACAGAACCAGAAAACTTTTTATATGTTGGAACCAACTTTGTATACGATTTTATATCATGACTATACCAAGATATAGTTAAACCTTTTTTGCATAATGCTAAAAGTTTTTTAGGCAAATCTTTTTCTTTGTTTGGAAATTGCGCAGATGTAAGCCATAAA
>JAKSSZ010000022.1 GCA_024402835.1 Alphaproteobacteria bacterium
AACAGAATCAACTTTGTTGTATAGTTCGCTGGTATCTTCTGATGGTCCAGAAATAATCAAAGGTGTTCTGGCTTCATCAATTAAAATACTATCAACTTCATCAACTATGGCATAAAAGAAAGGGCGTAAAACCTGTTGATCTGAATTAAATTTCATATTATCACGCAAATAATCAAAGCCCAATTCAGAATTTGTGACATAAGTAATATCACAATTATACGCATTGCGTCTGTCTTCATCAGACATATCGTGTTGTATAACACCAACAGACATTCCCAAAAATCTGTATACTTGACCCATCCAGCCAGCATCACGAGACGCCAAATAATCATTAACAGTAATTAAATGAGCACCTTTGCCATGTAATGCTTTTAGATATAAAGCCAAAGTTGCAACCAATGTTTTTCCTTCACCGGTTTTCATTTCGGATATTTGGCCGTTATTTAACACCATTCCCCCAATCATTTGAACGTCAAAATGGCGTAATCCAATTGAACGCCAAGCGGCTTCGCGAACGGCCGCAAATACTTCTGGTAATAACTCTTTTTCAGTCTTTCCATTTGACAATTCTGTACGGAAAACATTTGTTAAATTATGAATTTCTTCATCAGACATTGCCTGATATTTAGGTTCCAATTTATTTATTTGAGATACTGTTTTTTCGTAAGATTTGACTATTCTGTCATTTGCTGAGCCAAGCAACATACCGAGTATATTTTTCATATTCTTTCCTTCTACCTAAAAAATTGCATTTGATAATATATTTTATAGCAATTTTAGCCCCCATAGGTCAAGAAATATTATTAACAAATACAAAATCTTTAAAAAGCAAGGAATAAAATATATTTTTTTTATAATTTTTTCATTTTTTTCAGTTTTTTTATGTTATGATTAGCATAGAAACAATAGAAAAGAGGGATTGTATAAAATGAGAGAAAACGTTCAAACATTACAAACAACAGATATTTCAAGTGAGATTTTTACAATTGCCCCGACACAAATAGAATTTATTTCTAATCAAATCGGTAATTTTTTAGCAGAACAAATGCAATTACGCCCATTAGCAACCAAAATAAAAAATATCGCGCATGATTCTTTGATTCGCGCTTTGCAATCTGCCAAAACCATGGGTAAATAAAAAAATTGAAAACATATAAAACTATGATAACATACCGAGCATAGGTATGAAAGAGCATAGCTAGATCGCAAGATTTAGAGGAAAGTCCGGACTGCTTGGGACAACATAATGGCTAATTACCATGCGGGGCAACCCGACGATTAGAGCAACAGAGACGAGCACAGTTAATGTGTGGTGAAACGGGCAATCTCTATGTGCAGCAACCCCAAGAAGGATTCCTATAACTGTCCCAGTTTGGAATCGGGTAGGGGGCTTAACATTTGTGGCAACACAAAATGTAGATTAATTATGCTTGCCTTTTTTATAAAGGAACAGAATCCGGCTTATTGAGTACCTATATAAAAAACGCCAAAATTGGCGTTTTTTTTACATTATTTTTCCCTGGGTTGGATAAAATGTCAGTTGTATTTTCTCCCAATTTTTGAATTCATTTCTGGGGAGCATACTAAAAGGTTGACAAGTTTTTATTGCATCTTTGATTGTGTCTAAAACGTACGCAAAAGCCATATCTGTTTGAGCGCGACTTTCTGATTCAAACCATATTTTATTTACAACACCCGTAGGCAACATTGTTAAATGGGCAACCGCCCTGATATCAGAAATATCTGTTCTGGTGGTGTCAATATTCCAACATCTGGTCAAGGCAACCCGTAACGCGTCTACCACAGAAACAGTCATTGTACGATCCAAAGACAACACTTCACGATTTACTTTTACAACCATTTTTTTCTTTGGTGCATTTTTGTTTTCTTCTTTGATTTTTTGTTTTTCTTCGACAAAAGTAGTATCTTTTATTTCTGTTGTTTTTTCTTCAACAATACGTTTTTCTTCTTTGACATATTCTTTTGATTTGGTGACATTTGTATTTTGTAAAATTGTTTCTGTTCCGGAAACTTTTACGTTTTTCAAATCAACTTCTACTATTTGTATTCTGTTTGGTGTGACAAATTTTGCCCTGTCTATGACAAAAGAAAAAGACATTACCATTACACATATCAAAATCAAATGTCCTAATATGGATAATAATATATTTTCACTGAAAAATTGTCTTTCTTGTGTCATTATTTATCAAGTTGTGTCTTTAACCCGACTTTTTGAAAACCCGCATCTTTTAATTTTCCCATTATCCCCATTACAGCGCCATAATCTGCATGTTTATCACCGCTGAGCATAATTGTTAAATTTGGATTTTCACCACGCATAGCAATCGCACGTTTTACAATTTCTTCCTTTGATAATTTTTGTTCCAATAAATAATAATTACCTTTGGAATCTATACTTATTTGTATTGCATGGTCGTTCCCAGTCATAGCAGAAGTTCCCGCTTTTGGTAATTCTATATCTATGCCCGTTGTCATCATTGGTGTTGTGACCATAAAAACAGCCAATAAGGTAGTCATAACATCTATCATTGGTGTTAATGACATATTTGTATCAGATGATTTAAAACGTCTGCGAGACATAATTTAATCCTTGGGTTTAATAGATTCTGTTAAATCATCATATAAGGCATCTGCTTTTTTAGAAAACACATTAAATGCAACCGCAGCAGGTATTGCCGCAATAAGTCCCAAAGCAGTTGTTCCCAAAGCAACAGCCAAACCCGGTGCAATAACGCCGATACTTACAGATTGATTTACACCAATAGAAGCAAAAGAATCCATAACCCCCCATACAGTTCCAAATAATCCTATGAATGGGGAAACATAAGAAACCATAGACAAAACCCATAAATTTTTATCAAATGGTTTTATCAATTTATCTATGATTTTCATACTATCATTTTGACGAGCAACAACGGGATTACGTTTATGAAAAGCCCATAATCTAATTTTTTCTATGATAACAGTCCAAGATATAACACTTGCGACCACCAATATAATAGAAACAAACAAAGTCATTAAATCACGTCCACTGAATAAAGACAATAAAGAGAAATTATTTTCCATATTTTATCCTTTTATAAAATCGTTTTAGAATTATACCATAAAATCACATATATTGAAAATATATTTTCTAAGAAAATGAAAAAAATTTATTTTTCCAAACCGAAATGCTTGTATCCAGAATCCGTCACAATACGGCCACGCGGTGTTCGCTGTATTAAACCCAATTGCATTAAGTAAGGTTCTATGACTTCTTCTATGGTATCAGCAGATTCTGAAAGAATTGCAGCTAAATTGTCAATTCCTACGGGACCACCAGCATAATTATTTATTATTGCAGTCATATATTGTCTGTCTATTTCATCCAATCCTTTGTCATCTATGTGTAATTGTTTTAGAGTTGTCTGTATAATATCATCATCTAAAACTTGTTTTCCACTTGCAATTGCAAAATCACGCGTTCTTTTTAATAATCTGTTCGCTATACGGGGGGTTCCACGTGATGATTTTGCCAATAACATTGCACCATTTTCCGATATAGATGTATTTAATATAGTCGCACTGCGCATAATAATTTTTGCTAAATCTTGTTCTGGATAGAAAGATAATTTTAACCCAATACCAAATCTGTCACGCAGGGGATTTGATAACAAACCTGTTCTGGTTGTGGCACCGACCAAAGTAAAAGGTGGTAAATCTATTCTTACACTTTTTGCAGCGGGACCTTCGCCAAGCATAATATCCAGTTTATAATCTTCCATCGCAGAATACAAAACTTCTTCGATGGCACTGGGTAATCTGTGTATCTCATCTATGAATAAAACATCCATTGGTTCCAAAGCTGTTAAGATAGCCGCCAAATCCCCCTGTTTAGTAAGCATAGGTGCAGATGTTGCCTTGAAATTTGTGCCAAGTTCATTTGCTATGATATGTGCCAAAGAAGTTTTTCCCAATCCCGGAGGGCCATATAATAAAACATGATCCATTGCCTCTTTGCGATTACGTGCAGAAGTAATATAAACAGATAAATTTTGTTTCAATAAATCATGCCCTATGAAATCGTTCAATGTATTTGGACGAATAGTTGTGACTATATCTTCTGTTATATTTGGGTCTATAAAACGTTTGTTTTCCATATCAGACATATTTTTATAATAATTTCATATCTTCTTTTTCACGACCAATATATGCTTTTAAGTCATTATACATTTGGCGCAAATCATTTGCTTGTGAATAATTTGCATCTGCCTTTTTAATTTTTATTGTTTCCAATGATATTAATGCTTGCTTTTTCAATAATTGAGTTAAATACACACCAAAATTATGTGCATCTTCACCTTCTTGTTCGCCTTGTAATAAAACACCTTTGTTTGGATTAGGGGACAAAAAGTCAAAATTAGAAACTGTGTTATCTGGAGATACCAACGCAAAACCAGCTATTTCAGGTCTGCGCATTAGCATTTGTAATACATACCATGCACCCAGTTGATGACCAGCCATCCATAATTTGCCGCCATTTTCATTATCATTTTGTATCCAATCTACAACTGTTGCTATATCTAATCTATTTTCTTCTATGGTTCCTATATTTCCGTCCGAATCGCCAACACCACGATAATTAAATCTGACCACAGAAAAACCAGCATCCATAAAAGCACGGAACATAGCGTAAGAAACCCTGTCGTTCATGTGACATTTATGATGGGGACTACCCGATAAAACAACCGCCATTGGCGCATTTTCATCTTCGGCTTTGTGATATACTGCACGTATTTTTCCAGCAGCACCAGGGATAACAATATCTATCATTTCTTTTACTCCGCACTATGTTAATTCTATTTATAGAACATTTTATATCATTTTTTCAATAAAAATTTTTGTTTTGACATATATGTATAAAATATTATACACTTAAAGGCATGATTATTACAAAAGGACAGAAGAGGGATAATATTATGAAAAAATTTGTTTTATCTTTGTGTGTGACATTGTTATATACGGGTGCTGTAAATGCTGATTATTATGCACCAGATAACTATAATGATGTATATAACAATAACTACTACAACGATATGGGTATGTATGATGGTTCACAAGTTATCTATAATGATATACCAGTGAAATCATATTATGCGTATCCAGATGACCAAAATTTTATTCCAGAAACAGAATTTATGGAACAAAATGAAGATATTGATTTTGATGAAAATCTGTTTGAAGTTCGTAGTTATGAATATGATGACCATCCAGGCGTCCAATTTACAGAAAGACCAACTGTTGTATGCCGAGATTTTGGTTGTACAAAATTAAATGATAGAATAACAAAAACATTTTTGTTTAATAGTTTAGCAAATATGTTTATGACAAATGCGCATTCACGTTTGTATTTATGTGAAGCCGACCCATTTTCGCGTAGTTGTTTACAATCTGGAATATCTTTCCCTGTGCGTGCAGGTGTAGCAAATGCGCTTGTAAAGATACCAAAAGCATCTATTTCACAAGTTGATATATCAACAGGTTTATCACGCGCAACAATTGGTATAACTTACGACTTTATAATAAATGGTGTTGACAGAATATGTGAACCAACAGTTATTGATATATCTGTTCCTACGAACGCGCAAGCAACATTGTCCACACGTGAATTTTCATGTAATATGACAAGTGATGGTATGTCAAATGTATCTATATTATTTAACATAGATTATATTGATTTAGATTATGGTTTAATTGGTGGTTATTATTCTTTGGGTATGCAAGGAACAACTATTGGTGGTGGCACAGGATATGCATTGTTCAAAACAGAATATTCTAATCGTGGTATGAAATATAAAACAAATACCGGCAAAGCGATTGATAGCGCCAATGTAACAAGTACAATACGTCCCGGCGAATATGCAGTAGAGGCATTAGAAAAATAATATGACAAATACGATTCTTGTTATAGATGATGACGAGATGTTACGCAAAACTCTTGCTATTGGTCTGAGACGAGAATCTTTTGAAGTTATAACTGCTGAATCTGCTGAAATGGCGAAAGAAATCTTATCACGTATATCTGTTGATATTATTATTTTAGACCGTATGATGCAGGGAATGGACGGATTAACATTTCTGGAACAATACAGAAAAACAAATCAAATCACACCAGTAATTATGCTAACTGCGTTATCGGGTGCCGACAATACCATAGATGGTCTGTCTGGTGGTGCAGATGATTATATGTCCAAACCATTTAAATTACAAGAATTGGTGTTAAGAATACATAATTTATTAAAAACACGAACACCACAGCAAAATCGTGAAATGCCAGAAAATTTATTATTTATAAAAGATGAATTTTATATTGTTGATTCAAATACGGATTCTAAAAAATTATTGGTTTTATCTGCCGAAGAAAAGAAGTTTTTATATGCAATAACAAATCCAATTGGAAATATAGTATCTGTTTCGCCAATGATAGCAAAACGCTTGCGAACTAAAATAAATAGTGTATTATCAAACATAGATATAATAACAGTTCGTGGTCAAGGGTATAAACTGATAACAATAAAGTGAAAAAATAATGAGATTGATTCCGCGTAGTTTTTTAGCAAGAACAATACTTATGGTATTATTGCCACTTTTAGTAGCGCAATGTATTGTTGCAAATGCTTTTTTTGGTAATCACTGGTCACGTGTTCATGCCACATTAGCCAGAACACTGGCTGGGGAAATTGCAACCATGATAAACTTTATGGATACCAAAGATTCACATGCTGTTTCTTTATTAGCAAAAGATATTGGTATAAATGTATCTGTTCATGACAGCTTAAATCGCCCAACAACAAACAATAATAATGCGCGTGAAGTTGGACCATTAGCAAAAGAATTAAAAATACGTGTAAAACGTCATGCTGATATTTATTTGGATAGGTCAAAAAGATTAGTTTTTATAGATATTCCAACCAAAGACAATAAAATCGTCACATTTGCAACATCTATGCACCGTATATATTCAACAAGTTCCGAAGTGTTTATTTTATGGCTGATTGGTTCTATTCTTATTGTATCAGTACTGATAAGTCCATTTATTATCGTACACACACGCAGTATTCGTAAAATTGCGAAAGCAGCGCATAAATTTGGATGTGGTATGGATGCGCCAGATTTCAAACCGAACGGTTCTTTGGAAATTCGTGAAGCAGCAAATGCAATGATAAACATGAAGGAACGTTTAAACAGATACAACAAAACAAAAACAGATATGTTAAATGCGGTTGGACACGATTTAAAAACACCGCTAACACGTATGCGTTTGGCTATTGAAACAGATACATACGATAAAAAAGATTTATTGTATAACATAGATAAAATGGCAGATATGGTAAATGGTTATTTGACATTTGCCCGTGGTGAAATGCCAGAAATAGAACAAGCAACAGAATTACCCGCCATGCTTACACGTATAGCACGCGATTATGTTGGGGAACCGAAAAAAATTGTTTTAGATTTGCCCGATGTTCCGGTTCAATTCTATGCACGTCCATCGGCATTGACTCACGCATTTACAAATATAATAGAAAATGCTGCCAAATATGCAAAAACTACTGTTAAGATTTCTGAGATAGATACAGATTCAACAGTTACAGTTATCATAGAAGATGATGGCCCAGGCATTCCAGATGACAAAAAAGAAATGGCTATGCAACCATTTGTTCGTTTGGACGAATCCAGAAATTCGGATTCTGGGGGGACGGGATTGGGACTTTCTATTGCAAAAACGTCTATAGAAAACCATGGTGGACAAATGTTTTTAGAAAACAGTTCAATTGGCGGATTACGTGTTCGTGTTGCCTTGCCTGTTTAATATAATTCAAGGGGTTATGTTATGAATTTATATCAATATGTATCCGATACATTAACAAATAAGTTGGGATTTACAGTAAATTTAGAAACACCAAAAAATCGTGAATTTGGTGATTTCTCTACAAATGTTGCAATGATAACAGCAAAACAACAAAAACGCGCCCCACGTGATATAGCAACAGATATCATAGAACAAATAAAAGATATAGATTTTATTGAATCAGCAACTATTGCAGGCCCAGGATTCATAAATATAAAAATAAAAGATGATTTTATATTAGAAAATGCACGCGCCCCAAAACAAATGGTCGCAGAAAAACCGTTAGTTATAGATATGGACTATGGTGCATATAATGTTGCTAAATCTTTGCATATCGGTCATTTACGAACATCTATTGTCGGGGATACATTGAACAG